>CAMBBY010000041.1 GCA_945863825.1 uncultured Prevotella sp.
GATTCGCCTTAGTCTCGTGGGCTCGGAGATGTGTATAAGAGACAGGCTATAATGACTTTTTTATCTTGGTTCATTCTATCTAAAAATTAATATCTTTAAAGGTTCTTGTCAGGAAACTTCCAGTATTCAGTTTCCGTGCCAGTATTACAGCTTGCTTTTTCATCTCCTTTTTCTGTTCGAAGGTGAGATTGGTAAGTTTTTCATCCAACTCTTTCAGCGAATTGATGGCAATACCTGCTCCTGCTTCTTCGATGATAGGCGCTACGGCTGCCTCTTTCCAGATGATGAGCGGCAAACCGGCACGGAGGTAGAAGGATACTTTATGAGGTGAATTCCATTTCAGGTATTGCCCATATTCTCCCGAGCAGGTGTCGAGTGAATCGCCATCCCATACTAACCCGAAGTCGGCATCTATGTGCTTGATAAATTCCTCTGACGGTACAAACCCCTGATAGGTAATCAGAGGATTGTTTTGCAAGCCTTGTAGACCTTCTTTGTTTCCGCAAACCAGCAGTTGCCAATTGGTCAGCGTCTTGGAAAGTTCTACCAGGAATGAATTCTTCTTCATGCTTAGAGCGCCGGCATAGACTACTTTTGGCTGCTTCCTGTCTGACGCTTTTTCCTGACATGGTGAAGCTGAGTGATAGTCGAATAAGCCGAGGGCACCCACTGGCTTCTGCATTCCGTGCTCCTTGAGCCATTTCTTCATGTTCTCGTTGGAAGCGATGATGTAATCGCTGTGGGAGAGACGGCTGATTTCTTTCTCTACGGTCAGTTTCTTTCTGCGGAAAGAACCTAAATCGTGAATGAGGGAAACGGTCTTGGCTCCTTTCATTCTTGCTATTTTGCATAAGAAAGAAAAGTACTTTTTGACAGGATATTGCAAGAAAAGAGTGTCGCCTTTTTGAAGCAATAGGCAGGCACGGAGAATTCCTGCAAGATCAAGGAAAAATGCGATAATCTTGCTGTTTCTTACCGTTCGGTGCAGACCCAGATTGACGGCTCCCATTTCATCGAGTGTATCCTCGTTGTCCGTCTTAGCCTTGTTGCCAGCTGATGTAAGATTATAGTAGTTGCGACTTATGTAGCAAAGTCTGTTTTGTTTCATATTTCTTTTTTACAGTTGTTCTGATGATTATATTTTTTGGTATGTTTCATATAGGGAATGAAACAGCTTTTCGTCGGTAAAGCGTTTGGCATATTCTCTGCCCCGCATGATCATATTCTGACGTAAGAGAGCGTCGGATGAAACGTTGAGGAGAGTTGCAGCCATGCTCTGAGCATCGTCTGGTGCGACATATATCGAATCGGGACCTCCTGCTTCTTCCAGACAAGAACCGGTACATCCGATAGCTGGAACTCCGCTGCTGATGGCTTCCAGAAGTGGAATTCCGAATCCCTCTATCCGGGAAGGATAAACGAAAATTTGTGCCAATTTGTAGAACGATGGCAAATCTTCGTAAGGTACTTTATGATAGAAATGAAACAGATGCTCTATGCCTTGTTCCTTCAGAAAGCTTTGTATTTCTTTTACATATGGAGTGTGGCATCCTACTGCTACTACCTGTATTTCCTTTTTCCTCTGATTCTCTGCAAGACATTCTGCTCTGCATTCTCCTTTGGCAAGCAGAGCTATCGCTTTTGCCAACAATAGAAGATTCTTCCGTTCTTCAATGCTTCCTACATAGAGCACAAATTCTTCTGGTAGCGAATATTTTTCTCTTACCTCCTCCAGCTTTTCTTGAGCAATTTCTTGAGAGAATACAGGGTCACAACCCTGATAAACTACATCAATTTTTTCTTTTGGTGTATGGAAATAATCTATAATTTCCTGTTTGGTGTATTCACTGACGGCAATGATGCGGTCTGCGTTTTGGCAAGCCTTGCGAAACTTATATTGATAAATTTTGCGGTCTATCCAATGATAATACTGAGGTGTATGAAGAAAGATCAGGTCGTGGATAGTCACGATGTATTTGCATCGTTTTTCTCCATATTTCTTTTTTCTATCTTCCGGAGTACCAATGTTTAAAGGCAACTCGTTGCTCAAACCATGAAATAAGTCAATACCATTTTTCTGTATATCCCTGCTGATACCCCAGATTCTCCAAAGGGAACTTAGTTCTTTCCATATACCCTTGGATGGAAAATGAAGGAAAAGTTGGTTTAATGTGGGTATTTCCTTCAGATATGGTATGCGATGAGGCTTTGGTGTATATAGATGGTATTCGTTGTCGGGGCGTAGCTCCGACAATATTCTGATTATAAATCTACTATAATTGCCCAGACCAGTACGATTTTGTGCTGCTCTTTTTGCATCAAAGCCTATTTTCATGTTTTGTTATTTTGAAAAATCTTTATTCCATACAAAGTTACAATAAAATTCTGATTTTGCAAAATAATTATAGAAATATTTGCTCATTACATGTTTTTTTCTATCTTTGTTCGCGATATAGCTGGAAAATGATAAGGAGGAAGATTTATGGTCAGTATGTATAATGATTAATAAACAGATAAATCAAATGAATGAAACTCTTTCACGCTTGAAGCAGTTCTTGAAGCGTCCTTTTTTACCGACCCGCGCACATTACTTTGGCTTTGGCTCTTGCTGGCTTTGGGATCTGCGCTTATCAAGTTTCATAAGTGTAATAACTTTTTGATATTCAAATATGTTTTTTGGCATACGTGGAATCAGACGTCTCTTTACGCTTCTTATGCAGAGTATTTTGATACGAATCATTATGGTCCGTTCTTCAGTTTGATTATCGCTCCGTTTGCAGTTGTCCCTCTTCCTGTGGGGCTTATTTTGTGGCATGTGTTGATGGCTTTGCTTCTCTATGTGTGTATCCGAAAACTGCCTCTGAATCAAGGTAAACAAATATTTATCTATTGGTTCTGTGCTCATGAGTTGCTTACGGCTTTATTCATGGACCAGTTTAATATTGTGACGGTTGCTCTTATCGTGGCATCTTTTTATTGTGTGGAGAAACAGAAAGATATTTTGGCTGCGTGTTTTATCATGATTGGTACGTTTGTCAAACTTTATGGTGTTGTAGGATTGGCTTTCTTCTTCTCCAAGCATAAGGTCAAATTTGTTGCTTCGTTGGTCGGGTGGGCTGTTTTGTTCTTTGTCTTGCCGATTTTGATTAGTAGTCCTGAATATATTATAGGTCAATATCAGGAATGGAAAATGAGTTTGGCAGGTAAGAATATGGAGAATATGTTTTCTACGATGCAAAATCAGTCTTTGTTAGGATTAGTGAGAAAAATATCGCATGTTTCCACTTATTCTGATTTATGGCTGATTGTTCCTGGAATATTGGCTTTTTGCGCTCCTTATCTGCGCTTTTCGCAATATAAAAATCTGTATTTCCGATATGCTTTCCTTGCTTCGGTTCTGATGTTTGTTGTACTCTTCAGTACGGGTAGCGAGTCGAGTAATTATATCATTGCTTTTGTGGGAGTAGCTCTTTGGTTTGTTGCTGTTTCGTGGAAGCGTTCTCGCTGGGACATTGCTTTGATGATTTTTGCTTTTATCCTGACGAGTTTGTCTCCTTCTGATCTTTTCCCGAAGTTTATACGCAAGACTTATGTGCAGCCTTATGCGCTGAAAGCCCTTCCGGTGGTACTGATTTGGTTTAAACTGATTTATGAAATGATGGTTAGAAATTATTCGGACAAATTAAAGGAATAGTCAGATTTCACTGATAAGAAAATACCATTCTTGCTTGATTACAGTTCAAGCAGGAATGGTATTTCATGTTTCTTCTGATAGCGTTTCCAGAATTTTGCCCGTTCTTTCATTACATAGTCAACGGCTTCTTCAGGATTAGCATTTCGTATCAATGCATATTCTGATGCGAGGGTTTTCATGAATTCTTTTGGACCCCAGAATTTACGCAGGTTATATAAACCTTTCTTTATGCTGACTGTGCCAAAGTTCATGCGGTTTATATCTACAATCATGAAATGATAGCCTTCATCATCCTTTTTCCATAGTACGTTGCCTGGTGTGAAGTCTTTGTGCAATACTTTATGTTTATGGATATTTGCTGCAAAATGAGCAAGAGCTTTGGCTATAGAGGTGTGGTCTGTAAAATTCTGGTCACCAGTTTCATACATGGTGTGTCCGTAATCACATTGTATCGTGATGAGGTAGGTGAATCCCAGCATATTCAGAAGACCTCTTTCTTCAATAAGTGCAATGACTTCTGGCGTTCCTATCCCCTTATCTTTTAAAATTCTGGCATATTCGTAAGCGCGTTTACCTTTAGGTACCCTGATTCCCCATGAATAGATCATCTGATTCAGTCCGTGAGGTATATGGTATCGCTTTACATTGATACTTAGGTCTTCAGGGGCATTCATTACCTTGATGGTATTGCGGCTTTTATAAATCTCACGTCCCTTTTCTTCGAAAACATCAGGGATGCTTTCGATGAAATTTCTCAGGTGTTCATATTTTGGATTTATCTTTATCTTTCTCATTTCTTAGAATCGTTTTTGGAAATCGTTTCTTGTAATCCATTCTATTCTTTAGGTACAACTTTCCCCTTCACCACCTCGTATCGCTTGTCAAACTCCTCCCTGGTTCGCTTCCATCTGTTATGTGTCCATAAATAATAAGGTGGATTCTGGCGGATGGTTTCTTCCAGCATCTGGAAGAAGCAACGGGTAATCTCGTGCTCCGGCAGGGAGTTCGGATTGCGGGTGATGAGTTTGTAGGTTGCTGTATAGTAGCCTCGCTTAGGACAGGACATCTCTACATAGAATACGGCATCGTTCATCTTTCTCATGATTCTTTCGCCTCCTGTAAACACAGGGGTTTCGGGATGGTTGAGGAAAGGAAGCCACAGGTGGATGTTCTCCCATTTAGGCCCCTGGTCGCTGATGTAGCCGAAGATGCTGCGGATATCCCTGCGCTTGTAATCTACCAGATAGCGGAGGATATCTTTCTTAGGAACTGGCACACCGTTTTCTTCGTGAGAACGGATGCGCTTGAAGAGCTCATCGAAGGCCTTGTTGTACAGAGGATGATAGATGAGCCCTATCATGCGGGTCTTGGGCAGTTCGATACCCACGCACGAGAGCCACTCCCAGTTGCAGTAATGTCCGAGGATGGCTGCTACATCCTGACCCTCCTGAAAACATTTTTCCACTTCCTCGCTATTGTAAACATGGAAGCGGCGGCGGAGTTCCTTTTCGCTGATACTCAGTAACTTGACTGCTTCAAAGAAATAATCGCAGAACCAGCGATAGAATTTCTTTTCGATAGCTGCAATTTCTTCAGCAGACTTCTCCGGAAAGGAGGTGGTGAGATTCTTACGCACAATGCCCCGGCGGTACTTGATGACGTGGAACATCATGAAGTACTCGAAATCGGAGATGCAATAGAGCAGCCTGAATGGCAGCAGCGATATTGCATAAAACAGCGCATAAACAATCTTTGTCATAAGTTCTATGATTTACACCTTATTATATATAAGCAAGAATGCAACTTAACATTTAACAGTCAACACTTAACATTGTTATTACACCTGCTGCATATCGTGCAATTTCTTATAATATCCGTCTTTGCCTATCAGTTCATCGTGAGTACCACGCTCCACGATTCTTCCCTCATGCATCACGCAGATTTCGTCTGCATGCTTGATAGTGCTCAGGCGGTGAGCCACGGCTACGGTAGTACGGGTCTTCATCAGTTTCTCCAAAGCATCCTGCACCAGGCGCTCGCTCTCTGTATCAAGGGCAGAAGTAGCCTCGTCGAGAATGAGGATAGGAGGATTCTTGAGGATGGCACGGGCGATGCTCACACGCTGGCGCTGACCACCGGAAAGTCTGCCTCCACGGTCGCCGATTCCTGTATCAAATCCATGTTCCGACTTCATGATAAAGTCGTAGGCATTGGCTATCTTTGCAGCATGGGCGATTTCCTCGTCGGTAGCATCGGTTTTGCCGAAACGGATGTTGTCCTTGAAGCTGGCATTGAAGAGGATAGCCTCCTGGTTTACATTGCCTATCAGCTGGCGGAGATCATTTACGGCCAGGTCTTTCACGTTGATGCCATCGATGAGCACCTCGCCTTCCTGCACGTCATAGTAACGTGGAATCAGATCCACCATCGTACTTTTTCCGCTACCGCTCTGACCTACGAGTGCCACGGTCTTGCCCTTCGGAATCACGAGGTTGATGTCTTTCAGCACGTATATCAGTTCGTCGCTCTTATTGTCTGTATAGGCGAATGATACGTGGCGGAACTCTATCTGATGTTCGAAGGAAGCGATATGCTCCGGGTTCTCCTTGTCCTTGATTTCCACTTCTGCCTGGAGAATCTTGTCGATACGCTCCATGCTGGCAAGTCCCTTGGGGATATTATAGCTTGCCTTGGAGAATTCCTTCAGCGGATTGATAATGCTGTAGAGCATCACCAGGTAGAAGATGATGGTAGGACCATCGATACGGCCGTAATCCAATACCAGAATGCCACCAAACCACAATACGACTACGATGAGGATGGTGCCTAAGAACTCACTCATAGGATGAGCCATCTGCTGGCGGATGTTCACGCGCATGATGTTGTCGCGATATTCGCTGTTTACCTTGTCAAAGCGCCAGTTCATCTTGCTTTCTGCACAGAAAGCCTTGATGATGCGAAGTCCGCCCAATGTTTCTTCTACCATGCTCATGGTGTCGCTCCAGAGCGACTGTGCCTCTGTGCTCTGTGCCTTCAGTTTCTTGCCCACCATGCCCATGAACCAGCCGAAAGGTGGAACAAAAAGAATGGTGAAGAGGGTGAGCTGCCAACTGATGCAGATGAGGGTGATGAAGTAGAAGAGTATCAGAATCGGATTCTTGAAAAGCATGTCGAGAGATGACATGATACTGCTTTCTACTTCCTGCACGTCGCCGCTCATGCGGGCAATGATGTCGCCCTTGCGCTCCTCGCTGAAGAAACTCAGAGAGAGAGAATTAATCTTCTGGTAGAGCTGGTTACGGATGTCACGCACGATACCAGTACGGATAGGTATGATGGTGGCGGAAGAAAGAAAATAAGCTCCCGTCTTCAGAAATGTCATGAATGCCAGGAATAGACCGATCACCAGAAGGGCGGTCGAAGCACTGTATTCCACGATAAATTCCTGGATGTAATAGTACATGTTGTTGGTGGCCACTTCCTTGAGGGTGCCCCAGTCTCCGTTCCAGGTCATATAGTCGTTGGCACGGATGCCGCCATCTACCTGAAACAGGATTTGCAGGATTGGTATCAAGGCTGCGAATGAAAAGATATTCAATACCGCCGATAGGATATTGAATAATATGGATAGTCCCAGATATCTTTTGTATGGAGGGACAAATCGTTTTAAAACTTGCAAGAATTCCTTCATAGGCTGCAAATATAGCGCTTTTAGAGAAAACTACAAAATGATTTTGTGTTTTTTCGCTAAAAGTATGAAGAAAAAGGCTACTTTTACCTGTTTTGGGTAGATAAAAGTGCCATTTTCTGTTTATTTTGAGTTATTCTTTTACTTCTTCGCCGAAGAGGGTAGCAGAGGTGGAACCGGTGATGCGAACCTTTACGAATTCGCCGATATGGTGGTTGCCCTTATCGATGACTACCGCCTTGTTCTGCTCTGTGCGACCCATCATCTGCTCACGGCTACGCTTGCTGAAGTTCTCGATGAGGATGGTGAATTCCTTGCCCTCATC
>CAMBBY010000042.1 GCA_945863825.1 uncultured Prevotella sp.
TTGTCGTTTTACAAGTAAATTCCCACGAAACCCTATAGGTTGCGGATTTGAGGGTTGTATGAAATTTTATTTAGTTGATAAAAATGTGCATGTGCACAGAATTCTCCCAAGGCAATCCGTCGTGTCAGGATATCCGCTCTGATGGGGAAAAGCCTTTCCGACTTTATACCTTATTATGTATATAACGCTTTTCTTCAGGAAACTACTTAGTTAAAATATTGTTATTCTTCAGAAAACTACTTAGTTTAGTAAGCACTTTTGTTTCCTTTATCCGACAACTCATTCCGTATCTTAGTTCTCCTTCCAGAACGCCGGAGTAAAGATTACCAGCACACTGAAAATCTCAAGACGACCAATCAGCATCATCAGCGAGCAGAACCATTTGGCCAGGTCGGGCAGTTCGCTCCACGACATGGTAGGTCCGATTTCCGTACCTAAGGTAGGTCCTACATTACCCACGCAACTCAGCGTGATGGTGATGGCATTGGTATTGTCGATGCCCATCGCAATCATCGTGAAGGAGATGACCAGACAGATGATGAGATAGGTGGTGAGGAAGGCGAGCAGGGTGACACGCTTCTGCATCGGCACGTTGACACCGTCTATCTTCAGTGGCAGCACGGCATTCGGATGCAGAATCTGGCGGAACTCATTCTTCACCATTCTCACGAGCATCACGCCACGGATACATTTCAGTCCACCGCTTGTACTGCCCGAGCACGCTCCGAAGAACATACATGTAGCCAGGATAACCCAGGTGACATGAGGCCAGAGGGCGGCATCATCATTGAAGAGACCTGTGGTGGTGATAAACGAAACCACCTGGAATACGGCGCTGCGGAAGGCATGCTCCAGATCGTAGTTGCGCAGTGTAACCAGTTCTATCATGATGAAGGCGGTGAATGCCATGACAAGTAGGGTATAGAACTTGAATTCTGAATTCTTGAACAGATCCTTGATCTTGAACTTGATGACTGCTGCATAGAGCAGCGTGAAATTCACGCCCGAAAGGAAACAGAAGAAAGCACAGATGTATTCTAATGCCGGCGAATGGAAGAACTCAGTACTGCTGTTGTGAGTAGAGAAACCTCCCGTAGCCGTGGTGGTCATCGCGTAGTTGAAACTGTCGAAGAGATTCATTCCCGCTATATAATAGGAGAGGATGCATGCGATGGTGAGCACCAGGTAGATACTCCAGATCCATTTGGCAGAGGTGGAGAGACGGGGATGCAACTTAGACTTGATGGGTCCCGTGGCCTCTGCCGCAAACACCTTGGTCTGTCCTCCGACAAGCGAAGGCAGCAGGGCGATGGTGAAGAACACGATTCCTAATCCGCCTATCCACTGGGTGAGCGACCGCCAGAAGAGCAGTCCGTGGGGGAAACATTCCACATCGTCGAGGATGGTGGCTCCCGTGGTGGTAAATCCCGACATCGTCTCGAAGTAGGCATCCGTAAAACTGTGGATGTAACCGCTAATCATGAAGGGCAGCGTGCCGAAGAGACTGAAGACAATCCAGGAGAGTGAAACCACGAGATAGGCATCACGGCGCGACATCGTATTGTCGGCTCCATGACCTCTCCATTTCAATATCAGTCCGCCTCCGATGGTGGTAAGTGTAGCCACGATGAAGGCAAAGATGTCGTCCTGCTGATAGTAGAGAGCTACCAGCAGACTGATGAAGAGCAGGAATGCCTCGATGAAGAGGAGCTGTCCTAAGATCTTATATATCAGTTTACTGTTTATCATATAAAGTACTTCTCAATTTTCTTCATGTTGATGTTGTGGCAGAATACCATCACGGAGTCGCCCGGTTCTATCTGTGTATGTCCGGAAACGAGCATTCCCTCGCCCTTGCGCACCAGTCCGCCGATGGTTACACCGATAGGCATGCCGAGATCTTTCACTGGTTTCTTGGTTACCTTCGAACCCTCCTTGGCGATAAACTCAGCCACATCGGCATTGGCACTCATGAGGAAGCGCACGTTCATCACGTCGGCATCGAGCATCATCTGGTAGATATAGCTTGCTGCTATCGCCTTCTTGTTAATGATGGTACCGATATCGAGACTCTCAGCCATGCTCACGTAATCCACGTTTTCCACCGCAGCCACGGTCTTTCTCACTCCCAGTCGCTTGGCGGTGAGGCAGGCGAGGATATTGGTTTCGGCATTGCCGGTGAGTGCCACGAAAGCCTGAGTGCTCCTGATGCCCTCCTCGGTAAGCAGCGGAATATCGCGACCGTCGCCATGGATGATGAGCGTCTTCCGGTCGTCAAGGATGTCATTGAGATATTCACATCTGTGTTCATCTATCTCGATGATCTTGGTCTCCATATACTCCGGCATCTTCTTCACGGCTCTCACGGCAGTACGTCCGCCGCCCATGACCATCACGTTCTTCACATCCACATAATGCTCCTTGCCCACAATCTTGCGGATGTATGGGATATAGTTGCGGGTAGTCATGAAGTAAGCCAGGTCGTAGAGCTTCAGTTCATCATAACCGCCCGGGATGATAGTATCGCTGCCTCGCTTGATGGCCACCACATGGTAAGGGTCGTTGGGACCGCTGATGTCCTTGAGCGGCTTATTGAGAATTTCGCAGGTTTCGCGCAGTTTGATACCCAGCATGATGAGGGCACCATCGTGCACATCCCATCTCTGGCGCACCCAACTCATCTTCAGTCCGTTGTTGATATCCACGGCAGCAAGCATCTCCGGATAGATCAGCTTGTCGATGCCCAGTTCGCGGAAGAAATCCTGTGCCTGTTGGTCCATGTATTCCGGATTATCCACCTTGGCAACGGTGCGCTTGGCTCCAAGTTTCTTGGCAAGGATGCAGGAAGTGATGTTCTTGCTCTCCAACGGCGTTACGGCGATGAAGAGGTCGGCATCCTGTATGTCTGCATTCTGCAACATTTTCAGACTGGTAGGCTGTCCCAGCATGGTGAGCAGATCATAGTCTGAACCGATGCTGGCGAGTCGTTCCTCGCTATCATCAATGAGCGTGATATCCTCCTTGCTTCTGGAGAGCAATCGGGCCAGATGGGTACCTATGGCGTATGCGCCTGCAATAATGATTTTCATTTTTGATTTTCTATTGTTTTTCTGATGGACTCATTGTCCAGACCGATGATTTCTCTCAGCTGGGCTACGGTTCCATGTTCTACAAATTCGTCTGGAATACCCATCCTCGTTATCTGTGGACGGTATCCGTGGTCGCTCATCCATTCCAGTATGGCAGATCCGAATCCTCCCTTTCTCACTCCGTCTTCGATGGTGATGATGCGGTCAAATTTCTTTGCGATTTCTTCGAGCAGTGCTTCATCGAGCGGCTTGAGGAATCGCATATCGTAGTGGGCAATGCTCAATGCAGAAGCCGTTTCTATTTCAGCAATCACCTTTTCCGCATCGTTTCCGATAGGTCCCAGGGTAAGTACCGCCACGTCATCGCCGTCTTTCAACTTGCGTCCGGTGCCGGTCTTGATTTCCTCCATCTCGTTCTTCCAATCTACCAGCACGCCCTTGCCTCTCGGATAGCGGATCACATAGCTGCCCTGTCCCGGGAGCTGGGCTGAGTACATCAGATTGCGCAGTTCATGCTCGTCCATAGGCGATGCGATGGTGAGATGGGGTATCGGGCGGAGCGCTGCCAGGTCGAAAGCACCGTGGTGGGTAGGTCCGTCTTCGCCTACCAGTCCGGCACGGTCCAGACAGAGTACTACAGGCAGATTGAGCAGTGCCATGTCGTGGATGATATTATCATAGGCTCTCTGTGCAAACGAACTGTAGATATTGCAGAAAGGTTGCAGTCCGTCCTTCGCCATACCTGCAGAGAAGGTCACGGCATGTCCTTCTGCGATACCCACGTCGAACACACGGTCGGGCATCGCCTTCATCATGATATTCATCGAGCAACCGGTAGGCATGGCAGGTGTCACGCCCACGATCTTCTGGTTTTTCTCCGCCAGTTCGAGCAGGGTATTTCCGAAAACATCCTGGAACTTAGGAGGCTGGTTGCTGGTATCAGCGATGATACGCTCTCCAGTCTCCGGGTCGAATTTGCCCGGCGCATGCCAGATGGTGGCACTCTTCTCGGCAGGTTCATAACCCTTGCCCTTGGTGGTATGGAGGTGCAGGATCTTAGGTCCCTTCATGTCCTTGAGCTGCATGAGAACCCTTACTACCTCCTTCACGTCATGACCATCGAAAGGTCCGAAATATCGGATGTTCATTCCCTCGAAGATGTTCTGCTGATGGCTGAGTGCCGACTTCAGTGCATTGTTGAGCCGTATGATGCCCTTCTTGCGATCTTCATTGAGATAGCCCTTGGAATGGAGCCACTGTGAAGCCTTGAAGCGCAACTTGTTGTAGGTTTCGTTGGTGTCGAGATTGAGGAGATATTTCTCCATACCTCCCACCGCCCGGTCGATACTCATATCATTATCATTCAGGATGATGAGCATGTTGTTGGGGGTGCTGGAAACATTATTGAGTCCCTCGAAGGCAAGTCCGCCACTCATGGCACCATCGCCTATCACCGCCACGGTATGCCTGTCTTCCTTGCCCGTCTTCTTGGCTGCCACCGCCATACCCAACGCTGCTGAGATGGAATTGCTGGCATGACCGCAGGCGAAGGTATCATATTCGCTCTCTAAGGGTGAAGGGAAAGGACGGATGCCGTGCAACTTCCTGTTAGTGCAGAAAGAATCGCGGCGACCGGTAAGAATCTTATGACCATAAGCCTGGTGGCCCACATCCCAAACGATGCGGTCCTCAGGAGTATTGAATACGTAATGTAGGGCTACAGTTATCTCGACTACGCCAAGTGAAGACGCAAAATGACCAGGATTTACGGCTACCTCGTCGATGATGTCTTCCCTCAGTTCCTTGCAGACTTGGGGAAGTTGGTCAATACTCAACTTCCTCAAATCGTCTGGGTATTTTATCTTGCTTAAAAGACTAAACTTTTCTTGATCCATGTGTTCAACTCGTGAATAACTCTGCAAAGATAATGCTTTTTTGCTAATCCTAATCATATTTATCCCGATAATTTCGGTTTTTCAGTTTTTTCTTTGTATTTTTGCACAGAAATGTTGTCTTTTGGTGGGGGAATTGCATCATAAAAGCATAAAAATGCTTTATAAAGGCATGGTAAAACATGATCAAGCAATATATAAGGTATAATGATGGCAAGTTAATTGCAAAATAATTGTAAAAAATAAGGATGACAGTACCCCAATCTATTCGTAAAAACGTAATAATAAACAAATAACACATATATATTATAATATGAGAAAAAATGTAATCTTGATGGGAGCCTTGCTGATGGCTTCTATGTCGATGATGGCGCAGACCGGTAAGGGTGGTATCTCTGCCCAGATGATTCAGCAGATGGAGAAATCACAGAAGGGCGGTACTGCCGAGAAGGCTCTCTTCAATGCCATCGCCAATAATAATATCGACGACCTGGTGAAAAATCCAGCCAATGCTGCTGCCGTGGATACTCATTTCAGTATCGAGACTCCGCAGCAGTCTATCCACAACCAGTTGAGCTCTGGCCGCTGCTGGATGTTCAGCGGTTTCAATGTGCTCCGCTCTAACTTCGCCCTCAACGACAAGCAGGGTAGAGTGGTGGAATTCTCGCAGGACTATCTCTTCTTCTACGACCAGTTGGAGAAGGCCAACCTCATGCTGCAGGGTGTTATCGACCTGGGCAAGAAGGATATCGAGGACCCTCAGGTGCAGTTCTTCTTCAAAAATCCGCTCAATGATGGCGGTACTTTCTGTGGTGTTGCCGATTTGGCAAGCAAGTACGGACTGGTGCCTATGAGTGCCCAGCCTGAGACTTTCTCAAGCAACAATACTTCCAAGATGAGCCGTCTCGTAAGCAGCAAGCTTCGCGAGTATGGTCTGGAACTCCGCAAGATGGTGGCTCAGGGCAAGAAGTCGGCAGCTATCCTGGCTCGCAAGAACGAAATGCTCGGTCTGGTTTATCACATGCTGAGTCTTACTCTCGGTGAACCGGTAAAGGAATTTACCTATGCTTTCCGCGACAAGGATGGCAAGCAGGTTGGCGAGGCGAAGAAATATACTCCTAAGAGCTTCTATGAGGAAACCGTAGGCAAGGACCTGAACGGTACCTTCCTGATGGTGATGAACGATCCACGCCGTCCTTATCACAAGACCTACGAGGTGGAATACGACCGTCATACTTACGATGGTCACAACTGGAAATACCTGAACCTGCCGATGGAGGAAATCGCTGATCTCGCCATCGCTTCACTCAAGGGCGGACAGAAGATGTATTCCAGCTATGATGTGGGCAAGCAGCTCGACCGCAAGCGTGGTTATCTGGCTACCGACAACTTCGACTATGGTACTCTCTTCGGCACTTCCTTCGGTATGGACAAGGCTCAGCGCATCTCTACTTTCGACAGTGGTTCTACTCATGCCATGACCCTCACCGCTGTGGATCTCGATGCCAATGGCAAGCCGGTCAAGTGGAAGGTGGAAAACAGTTGGGGTGCTGACAATGGTTTCTCCGGTTGCTTCATCATGACCAACGACTGGTTTAATGAGTATATGTTCCGCTTGGTAGTAGATAAGAAATTTGCTTCAGAGCAGTTGCAGAAGGAATTCGACCAGAAGCCAACCATGCTGACTCCAGACGATCCGTTGTTCCAGATGGAAGATTAGTCTTGAAAAATAATAGGAGTATTCTCGGAATAATAGAACAGTTTCTGACGCAATAGAACAGTTCCTGATGCAATAGGAAAGTCCTCTAAATAATAGGAGTATTCCTGATTAAAATAGAATGTTCTTGATTCATATAGAAAAATGCAAGAGAAGAAAATCAGAGAGCGCATTATTTCGCTCGTCAATAAGGAGGTAGTTCCTGCCATCGGTTGTACAGAACCGATGGCTGTAGCATTGTGCACGGCAAAGGCCGCAACGACTTTAGGCAGACGTCCGGAACGCATCGAAGTGTTCTTGAGTCCTAATATGCTCAAGAATGCGATGGGTGTCGGCATTCCTGGCACGGGTATGATCGGTTTGCCTATCGCCGTATCGCTGGGTGCGCTCATCGGAAAGCCTGAATATCAGCTGGAAGTGTTGAAAGACCTCACTCCCGACAGTCTGGAGCAGGGCAAACAATATATCAAGGATGCGGATATCAACATCAAACTGAAGCAGGGTGATGTGGATAAACTCTATATCGAAATCATCTGTCATGCCGGTGAAGACCAGGCTACGGCAATTATCTCCGGTTCACATACCCACTTTGTGTATGTTGAGCGTAATGGCGAGGTAGTGCTCGATAAGCGTGGCGGTACTGTGGGCGATGAGGCTGATGACGACATCCAGCTCAATTTCCCGATGGTTTACGAGTTTGCTACAACAGCTCCGCTCGATGAGATTTCTTTCATCCTCAAGACCAAGGAGTATAATATGAAGGCTGCCGAGTTGAGTATCAAAGGCAACTATGGCCACTGTTTGGGCAAGACAATGGACCGTCCGTTGAGTCATGGTATCTTCGGCGATAATATTTTCTCGCATATCATCTCCCGCACCGCTTCAGCCTGTGATGCCCGTATGGGTGGTGCCATGATTCCGGTGATGAGTAACAGCGGCAG
>CAMBBY010000043.1 GCA_945863825.1 uncultured Prevotella sp.
ATACCAGCTAACAAAGTGTTATTTCTACATTCGTTTGCAAAGATAAGCATTAAAAAGGAGAATAAGGTGCATTTTTCGTTCAAAAAACGTTCATATTTGTCACAAACGGCTATTTCCTACTAATTTCAACACGATTAGAAGCATATTTGAAACATATTTGAGCACTTACAACAAATCAAAAGACTCCTACACCCTCTGTCATTACCTATTTAAATATTAATCCAAATCTACAAAAGCAATACTGCAGAATACAGACGAAAGGAAAAATATAGTAAAAGGAGAAATACAGCGGACCAGGGGAAAACTATACCTGAAAACTAAAGAGGGAAAACTGCAGGCAAAAGGAAAACTAAAGAGAAACAGGTCGGATGCCAAGGGAATACTAAAGAGGAAACTGGCTGCAGACAAAAGGAACAGAAAAGAGAAACAAGCTGGTTACCAATGGAATACTAAAAAGGAACAGGCTGGCGATTAAAAGAATACGATAGTGCAAAGAATAGAAAACAATGAGAGGAAACCAGGAAAACGCAGCAAAAAAAACTACAACTACCAGGGCTTAAAACGAAAAAAGCCCCGACATCACGCCGGGACTATTTCAAAGTTTTTTAAAATGTTTCAGCAGTTTTGCACTTTATGTAGTTATGATCTTATTTTTGAAAACCAGTTTTGTTTTACGTGTGCAAAATTAATAAAATTATTGATGTAAATCAAAGAAAATCTACTTTTTTATTCAAAAAACCACGCAAACGTTTGCGAATTTTCGATGCCATTTTGCGTTATTTGCGTGAAATGTGTATCAAATACAAGCTGTGCAATTGCGGTATTTCGATAATTCCAATTCCTTCAAAAGGCTTGGATTCATTCTTTCTGAAGGAACAACTAACGACTCCATGAAGAAACAACAAACGACATTCTGAAGGATCGACTAACGCTTTCATGAAGGAACAACAAATGACAATTACAATAAAAAACTATAAATAATTCCTCTATCTTTATTCAAGTAGATATTTTTTTGTTACCTTTGCACATTATATATAATACGCGTGCGCACGAGGACGATGCTTATATCTTGCGCACGAGAGTGAAACCAAATAAAATATATTCTACAGTAGAACATAAATGAAAGAATTTGTAATTTCAGAAGTCAAGGCAGAAACCGCAGTGCTCGTAGGTCTGGTAACCAAGACACAGGACGAAGCCAAGACAAAAGAATACCTCGACGAGTTGGAATTCCTCGCCGATACTGCTGGTGCGGTCACCGTGAAGAGATTCACACAGAAGGTGATTTCACCTAACCAGACCACATACGTAGGAAAAGGCAAGTTGGAGGAAATCAAACAATACATCAAGGAAGAGGAAGAAGAAGACAGAGAAATCGGTATGGTCATCTTTGATGATGAACTTTCTGCCAAGCAGATACGCAACATCGAACAAGAGTTGCAAGTGAAGATTCTCGACCGAACCTCACTCATCCTCGACATCTTTGCCATGCGTGCACAGACCGCAGCGGCAAAGACTCAGGTAGAATTGGCACAATATCGCTATATGCTTCCACGACTGCAACGTCTCTGGACTCACCTTGAGCGCCAGGGAGGTGGTTCTGGTTCTGGTGGCGGAAAGGGTTCTGTTGGTTTGCGTGGTCCGGGTGAAACCCAGCTGGAGATGGACCGCCGTATCATCCTCGGCAGAATGAGTCTGCTGAAAGAACGACTGGCAGAAATCGACAAGCAGAAGACAACCCAGAGAAAAAACCGCGGCCGTCTCATCCGTGTAGCACTCGTAGGTTACACCAACGTGGGAAAGAGTACCATTATGAACCTCCTCTCCAAGAGTGAAGTCTTCGCAGAAAACAAACTCTTCGCCACACTCGACACTACCGTGCGCAAGGTTGTGGTAGAAAATCTTCCGTTCCTCCTCGCCGACACCGTTGGATTCATCCGCAAGTTGCCTACCGACCTGGTAGATTCCTTCAAGAGTACGTTGGATGAGACTCGCGAGGCCGACCTGCTGTTGCACGTAGTAGATATTTCGCACCCTGATTTCGAAGAGCAGATACAGGTGGTAGAGAAGACGCTGGAGGAATTGGGATGTTCAGACAAGCCATCAATGATTATCTTCAATAAGATAGACAACTATACCTGGGTAGAGAAAGAGGAAGATGACCTGACGCCTATGGAGAAGGAAAACATTCCACTGGAAGACCTGAAGAAGACATGGATGGCTAAACTCCACGATGACTGCCTTTTCATCTCGGCAAAGAACAAAGACAACATCGATGAGTTCCGCGAGGTACTCTATAAGAAAGTAAGAGAGCTCCACGTACAGAAGTATCCATACAATGACTTCCTGTACCAGGATTACGAATAAATAACACCTGGAGTTATCCCGAAAAGATAACTCCACAAAAACGTATCAACAACATGAATGACTACAGACCCCTAACCTCCGAGGAAATCGAGGTGCTCAGGAGCAACGACTGTTGGGCTGAAGACTGGACATCCATTAATGTCTCAGAAGATTTCAAACCGAACTTCATGCACCGCGTGATGCTCTACGGCGAAGTAAACATCGGCGCCTTCAACAAGAATGTAGAGGTGAGCCAGGGCTTCGTAAAGCACTCTGGCATCAACAATGCCACCCTGCGCAATGCAACCATAGGTGATGACTGCCTCATCGAGAACGTAGGCAATTTCATCAACAACTACAACATCGGGGATGATTGCTACATCTCGAACATCTCGACCATGGAAACCACCGAGGGAGCAACCTACGGTGAGGGCAACCTGGTGAGCGTGCTCAACGAGGTGGGAGAAGGAAACGTCATTCTCTTCAGCGATCTGAACAGTCAGCTTGCCGCCTTCATGGTGAAGCACTTCTCCGACAAGGAACTGAAGGAGAAGATCAGACAGCTCATCAAGACCGACATCGACAACAAGATGCCGGAACGCGGACAGATAGGCAACAACGTGAAGATTGTAAACACCAAGGAGATAACCAACTGCGTGATTAATGACTTCTGCGAGGTAAACGGTGCTTCCCGACTCAGCGACTGCACCCTGTTGGGCTCCATCCATGGTAATGTGTACATCGGTACTGGCGTAATTGCAGAAAACAGTATCATCGCTGAAGGTTCGAGCGTTATCAACAGTGTGAAGATACAAGACTGCTTCATCGGTGAGACTTGCCAGTTGAGCAATGGTTTCACGGCCTCAGCTTCCGTATTCTTCGCTAACAGCTATATGAGTAATGGTGAGGCATGTGCCGCCTTCTGTGGTCCATTCACAGCCTCTCACCACAAGAGCAGTCTTCTCATCGGAGGTATGTTCTCGTTCTATAATGCAGGTTCGGCCACCAATTTCTCCAACCATGCCTACAAGATGGGACCTATGCACTGGGGAATCCTGGAACGCGGTTCGAAGACAGCCAGCGGCGCTTACCTGCTGATGCCTGCCACGTTAGGAACCTACTCTGTATGTTTCGGCAAACTGATGCACCATCCCGACACCCGCAATCTGCCATTCGCCTATCTGATAGCCGATGGCGACAAGATGTTCCTCATACCAGGCAGAAACATCACAACCGTAGGTCTGTATCGAGACATCAAGAAATGGCCAAAACGAGATCTCCGTGCTCCAGAAAACCGCAAGAGTATCGTCAATCTCGACTGGCTTTCCCCATTCTCTGTGGGAGAAGTTCTCAAAGGCAAGAAAATCCTCGAAAATCTGCGCGAGGTAACGGGCGATAATGTTTCGCAATACCTCTATCATGAGTACATCATACCAGCCACCTCGCTTCACAAGGGCATCAAGTATTACGACATTGCTCTTCGCATCTACATGGGTGCCGTACTGAAGAGAGTTCTCAAGCGCGACCCGAGCATCACCCCACCAAGCACACAGATTGGTTTGGGCGACTGGGACGACCTGTCGGGCCTCCTCCTTCCAATATCAGAGGAAGAGAGAATCATCAACGACCTGAAAGATGGAAACATCGAGACCATCCAGGAACTCATCGAGCGATTCGAAAATATCGATGCCAACTACCGCGAGTACCAGTGGACATGGACTTACAAGATGATCTGCGATTACTACGGCATTAGCGAGATTACGCTCGAAGATGCCAACCGCATTCACGAGGACTACATCAAAGCCCGCCGTTCATGGATTGCCGAAATCAAGAAGGATGCAGAGAAAGAATTTGCCATGGGAGATGTGGAAGAAGAAGTATTCCGCAATTTCGTGGATAGTCTTGACCAAGAAATAGATTACGAGAATTAAAGAGACTGATGATGGATTACTCAACGTGTCTGTCAGATAGTTTCAGCTATTAAATTTGAATGTTTCAACAGTAAACAAGAATATTTCAACAGTTTTAAATTATAACAAAAAACATTATGGCAAAAGCTCCAGATTTTAAGTACGCTCCAATGTTTCAGCTTGGAGAGGACAAGACAGAGTACCGCCTTATCTCTAAAGAAGGCGTAAGCACAGGAGAGTTTGAGGGTAAGACAATCCTCAAGGTTTCTAAAGAAGCTTTGACTTTGCTGGCACAGCAGGGTTTCCACGACGTAGAGTTCATGCTCCGTCGTGAGCACAACCTCCAGGTGGCTAAGATCCTCAGCGACCCAGAGGCTTCAGAGAACGACAAGTACGTAGCTCTCCAGTTCCTCCGCAATGCAGAGACTGCCGTAAAGGGCATTCTCCCATTCTGCCAGGATACTGGTACTGCCATCATTCATGGCGAGAAAGGTCAGCGCATATGGACTGACTTTGAGGACGAAGAGGCTTTGAGCCTTGGTGTTTACAACACATACACACAGGACAACCTTCGCTATTCACAGAATGCTCCTCTCAATATGTATGATGAGGTAAATACCCGTTGCAACCTCCCTGCCCAGATTGACATCGAGGCTACAGAAGGTGATGAGTACCGTTTTGTGATGGTAGCTAAGGGTGGTGGCTCTGCCAACAAGACTTACTTCTACCCTATGACCAAGGCTACTATCCAGAATGAGGGTACATTGCTCCCATTCCTCGTTGAGAAGATGAAGAGTCTGGGTACTGCTGCATGTCCTCCTTACCACATTGCATTCGTAATCGGTGGTACTTCTGCTGAGAAGAACCTCCTTACCGTGAAGTTGGCTTCTATCAAGTACTACGACGAGTTGCCTACTACAGGCGATGAGACTGGCCGTGCCTTCCGTGACATCGATCTGGAGAACAAGCTTCTCGAAGAGGCTCACAAGATTGGCTTGGGTGCACAGTTTGGTGGCAAGTACCTGGCTCACGATATCCGCGTAGTTCGCCTCCCACGTCATGGTGCCAGCTGTCCTATCGGTATGGGCGTAAGCTGCTCTGCCGACCGTAACATCAAGGCTAAAATCAACAAGGACGGTATCTGGTTGGAGAAGATGGATGAGAACCCTACAGAGTTGATTCCTGAAGAGCTTCGCAAGCCAGGCGAGGGTGCAAAGGGTATTGAAATCGACCTCGACAAGGGTATTGATTCAGTTCGCGCTGAGTTGAGCAAGTATCCTGTAAGTACACGTGTCAACTTGAAGGGTACTATCATCGTGGCTCGCGACATTGCTCATGCTAAGCTCAAGGCTCGTCTGGACGCTGGCGAGGAAATGCCAGAGTACTTCAAGAACCACCCTATTCTCTATGCAGGTCCTGCCAAGACTCCAGAGGGTTATCCATGTGGCTCAATGGGTCCTACCACAGCCAACCGTATGGATCCATACGTAGATGAGTTCCAGGATCATGGTGCAAGTTTGGTCATGATTGCCAAGGGTAACCGTGGTGATATCGTAACAGAGGCTTGCAAGAAGCACGGTGGTTTCTACCTCGGTACTATCGGCGGCGTGGCTGCTGTTCTCTCCCAGAGTTCTATCAAGAGCATCGAGTGCGTAGAGTACCCTGAGCTCGGTATGGAGGCTATCTGGAAGATTACAGTAGAAGACTTCCCTGCATTCATCCTCGTAGATGACAAGGGCAACGACTTCTTCAAACAGTTGAAGCCTTGGACACCTTGCAAGGAGTGCCAGAAGTAAAAACATATAAAACCAACAAATCCCTCTTGACTTTCTCATGATTTAGAGAAATCCAAGAGGGATTTTTATTTTCTGCGATTCAAGACTTTTTCATTTTTAGAGAAACTGTACAGACAATCAGAAAAATCATACTGATGAATCTGACGAACATACTGATGATTCAGCCAGCGAGCATCCCATAATCTTATAGGGATTTCTGAAAGAAGCGTGAATAGATACGGTAATAAATTTCTATCCATCCATTCTCCACCAGATGATGCAGTTTCTTTGCCAACTTAGGATATGCATCTATCAAAGCAACAAGATCAGGATTATACGTTGTTCCCGCTCCTGCCCTCAACTCCGGCATGACGACCTCGAATGTCTTACCAATACGATAATTCCGCCCCACGCGCTCTGTAGCTGCCTGCAAGCAATCACTGAGCGTCACTATATCTATCAGGAAACGAACCGGCGATTTCGTATTATCAAAATCAGCAGGATATCCGCCCTTACCATTATACCATTTATGATGCCCCACTGTCGTATCATGGAAAATCTCCAAACCAGGAACTGCTCTCAAGAAGATTTCTCCCAGCCGTGGATGCAATCTGATTATGTCAAATTCATCATCAGTCAGAGGCAAATATTCATTGTTTACGACCGACACAATCGCATTTTTTCCTATATCATGCACTTTACCTGCACTGAATATGAACGAGCGCAGAGTACGTTTATGTTTCAGTACCTCCTCTGTGTTCTTGTATCCGAAAACACCTTTGAGCAGTTCCGGCTTATATTTCAAGACACCATCCAGCAACACCCTGGCTATTTGGGCAACGTGAATCGAATGGGCATAGGTGGTTACCTGAGTAGAGACATTCAGACCACTCATAAACTTGAGCATCTGTTTATAACTAAGATATTTCACCAATCGTCTGTGTGTAGATAAACAGAAAAGTTCACGTACGAAATCTGTATTTCCCTGAAAATCTTTCCGTTTTCCAAAAGCCGTCACCATATTTTGGGACATTTTCCATATCGTCTTTTTCTTCTGCGAAACAGGAACATCGGCTTCATCATTAATAATCAGAAAAATATATAGAGGCATCAGGTAATCACGGATTATTCTGTCATTCATTGGGAAATCTCTATATTTGAGCCACTTCTCATGATAATGATTCTTGCATCTTAACCACGCTTCCCGAGAAGATATCTGCCTTGCCTTCATCTGCAAAAATACAGTACGGATAAATGACAAATTACTCAACTCTGCTTTTTGGAGATTTCTGGAAATCACCGCCTGTGTCAAAGAATCACGAACATAGCTGTCTATAATAGTAGGAGTATAATAGTAAATATTGCACAGAAAAGCCTCATCTTTTACTTGCTGCAATTCCAGCAAGTCTCTCTTCTGTTCCGGAACGACGATCTCATCCAAGTCTTCCCTTTTCAGGAAATCATCCAGTCTCCTATGATGTTCCTCGAAATCCCGGATTGTTTCCAACCCAAAGGCAAGCCAGATGGTATTAGACATATACTCCAAGGCACCAGCCAAAGCGAAGTCATAATGGGGATAGCG
>CAMBBY010000044.1 GCA_945863825.1 uncultured Prevotella sp.
ATGCCCAGCTTTGGCGCATCGAACAGCTCACCGATGGCACCTATCGCATCATGCCTAAGGCTGTGCCAGACACTGAAGAGAAACTGGCATTGGTTTCACTCGGCGACTGTACCCCAGGCTTGGCTCCCTTCGATTTCAACAGCGATAATTCTAAATGGAATTTCAGACAACAATAAATCAATTATGATTTGATAAGTTACTGAATTTGTGCATATCAGGAAGTTAAAGGAGTTAAGGAAGTTAAAGGAGTTAAGACGTATGTTTTTCAGTTTAAAAACTATGCCAAAAAGACTATTGTCTTAACTCCTCAGCGACCGTAGGGAGCGATAACTCCTTTAACTTCTTTAACTCCTGAACTTCGAAACTAGAATAAGTTATTTTAATGGTCTTAGAAACCTGTATTATTTACTTCTTAAATACAGTTCTGTGTGGTTGCCGGCAGCTGCCAGCAACGTTGCTGCCATATGCCGACAAGGTTGCTGCCATATGCCAGCAACCTTGCTGGCAATTGCCAACTATTAAATAAATCTAATTCTTATGATCAATAGATACAGCTTCTGTGATTATTTCATATATTTGCAGAAGATAATAAAGCAAAGCAACTATGGACTTAAAGTATGATGTTTATACTATTACCAATGCTGAGGGTAGTGGTGAGGAACGTAAATACGTTCGATTGAAGCAGTATGAGGCGATGACGGCTCACGAACTGGAAGCTACCATCCAGCAAAGATGTTCACTCACCAAGGGTGATGTGGCTGCAGTGTTGTCTGAACTTCATGACATTGTCGTGTCTGAATTTTCTATGGGACGCAGGGTTTATATTCCCGAACTGGGATATTTCTCGCTTGCTGTAAACCTGGAAATGCCTGCGGATAAGCCTAATAAGAAGATTACGGGAAAGGAAGTACGTTTGCGGGGAATCAATTTCCGTCCGGAGGCTGGGCTGTTGAGGGAAATAGATAGAAATATCCATTTCGTCCGTTCCCAGAATTCCAGTCGTTCAACTATTTTTACAGAAGAGAAGCTTTGGGCAAAATTGCAGGAATATTTCCAGAAGAACCGTTATCTCACCATCAAACTTATGAGGATACTGTTTGGACTGTCTCGCCATATGGCACAAAAGTGGATAAATCACTTCATAGCCAAAGGCTTGTTGGTAAAGGATGGTACTCCCCGTTCACCGATTTATTTCTTGAATAATAAAACGGAATAGTTGAGAATATGAAGGGAAATAAACCATATATCATCAAACGATTATTTCTATGTGCTCAATACCCGACAGGGCCTTTCTGATAATTGTATTCTACAGATGATGCAGTCTTTTGCAGTCGAAATACTATCTTAAGTATTTGGAACAGTACAAATCATAAACCCTCTAATAAAATAAACAAAAGTATGCTAAAGAATTTATCTCTCATTGCCCTTTTGGGCTTCGCTGTAGTTGGCGTTCCAAGTGAATTCAGCGCCAAGAGCGTAAAGGTGGCAGGCACCCAGAAAGGTGCGGCTGCCAAGTCTATCACCCGTCAGGTGGCTCAGCAGAATGTAACCATCGAATTCTATTCTCCATCCATCGTCCGCATCTTGAAATCTGATGCCGGACTTGGTGCTCCTGTGCAGAAGAAAAGCTATTCTGTCATCTTGAAACCTCAGCAGATGAAGGGCGTTCAAATACAGGAAAACGGAGATATTGTAAAAATCAATTCTAGTTTTATTTCCGTCGAACTGAATCAGCAGACTGGCGAAATCCGCTTCCTTTCGAAGGATGGAAAGCTGCTGCTTACCGATACGAAGACCCGTCTGGAAGCTCGCAAGGACGAAGCCAACAAGGGCAAGTACCGCATAGAGCAGGACTTCCGTCTTGCTGATGACGAGGTCATCTATGGTCTGGGACAGTTGCGCGATGTTTATATGAATCAGCGTGGCCGAAAGAATATTGAACTCTGGAATCATAACACTTATATCGCCATCCCTTATTTCACCAGCGAGAAGGGCTATGGTCTTTACTGGGACAATGCAGGAAAAACCTATTTCAATGATATCGTAGCATCCAGGAATAATGGCAACCATCCATCCCGCACTTCCTTTACCAGTGAAGTGGGAACCTGCGCCGACTACTATTTCATGTATAAGGATGGTACGCAAGATGGAGTCATCGCCAGCATCCGAGAACTCACCGGACAGGCTACGATGTTCCCGAAATGGGCGATGGGCTTCTGGCAATGCCGTGAGCGCTATAAGACCAGCGATGAACTGGCTGGCGTATTGGATAAGTATCGCGAACTGAAGATTCCTACTGATGCCATCGTGCAGGACTGGCAGTATTGGGGATGCGACTCCAACTGGAATGCAATGAAGTTCCAGAACCCATATTATATAAATAAGGTGGGCGACCCAGCCTATGCCAAGTATCTTCCTACCGATATGAAGCAGATGAAGGCGCAGGGAGAACCCCGCCTGAAGAGCCCGGAAGAGATGGTGAAGTATGTTCACAAGAACGATGCCCATCTGATGATTTCCATCTGGGCAAGTTTCGGTCCTTGGACAGAGCAGTATCGTGAACTGAAGAAGATGAATGCCCTCCTTCCTTTCGAAACCTGGCCAAGAAACAGTGGCGTGATGCCATACGATGTCTTCAATCCGAAGGCTCGCAACCTCTACTGGAAGTATCTTACCCACCTCTACCAGATGGGCTTCGATGCCTGGTGGACCGATTCTACGGAGCCAGACCATTTTGAGAAGCCGGGCGATGAGAACTATCAGACCTTCGATGGTTCATGGTTGGGCGTGAAGAACGCCTTCCCATTGTTGCACAACAAGAGCATCTACGAGCACCAGAGAGCGATGAAGGGCAACACAAAGCGTTCGCTCCAGATGACCCGAAGCGGCAGTTTCGGTATTCAGCATTATGGCACCCTCTGCTGGAGCGGTGATGTGGTGGCTTCCTGGAACGAGATGAAGAATCAGATTCCATCGGGCTTGAACTTCTCGCTCTGCGGTATCCCATTCTGGAACACCGACCTGGGTGGTTTCTTCTACTGGGAGTTTGAGCAGAATCCAAAGAACCCTGCCATTCAGGAACTGCAGACCCGCTGGATGCAGTGGGGAACCTTCATGCCATTGATGCGTAACCACTGTTCTTCGCCGATGGTAAGCGAACTGTATGAATTCGGAAAGCAGGGCGACTGGGCTTATGATGCTATGATTAAGGCCATCAAGCTGCGCTATCGCCTTTTGCCTTATATCTACAGTACGGCTGGCGACTGTGTACAGAATAGCGGAAGCATGATGCGTGCCCTGGTAATGGATTATGCGGCAGACAAGAAGGCTTCCCGTCTGAACGATGAGTATCTCTTTGGCCGCAACATCCTGGTGAAGCCGGTAACCGATCCTTTATATACCTGGAAGGATAAGGAGAAGAAGGGCCATACCATCTATCCTGATGTAAGGAAGGCAGCTGCGCCTGTGAATGTTTACTTGCCAAAGGGTAATAAATGGTATGATTTCTGGAGCAACACCCAGTATGAGGGCGGTCAGGATATCCAGCGCCTTTGTCCTATCGACATCATGCCTGTGTTCATCAAGGCTGGTACCATCCTGCCATTCGGTCCTGAAGTGCAGTATAGTTCAGAGAAGCCTTGGGATGAGTTGGAAATCCGTGTTTATCCTGGTGCTGATGGTAAATTTACGCTCTATGAGGACGAGGGTGACAACTACAACTATGAGAAGGGTAAATTCTCTGAAATCAAGTTTGTATGGAATGAAGCAGACAGAACCCTGAACATCGCTCCACGCAAGGGCAGTTATAAGGGAATGCTCCAGCATCGCAGATTCCACATCGTACTGGTGGATGCCAATAGTGGTGCGGGCGATCAGCCTATGCAGGCAAGCAAGAGCGTGGAATATGACGGAAAGGCTGTAAAGGTACAGATGTAAGTTACATCATTGAAAGTATTTGATACTTGTGAAAAAATAGTATTCTGCTTTTTTGTTTACCTTTGCAGCACAAAATAACAATTTAATATACTAATAGCTTATAATTACAATGAACAAGAATGTTATATACTCAGTTTTGATGTTTGTGGTAACTATGTCTTCCGGCAATGCCTCAGCGCAGCAGTTGCCTTATCAGAATCCAGCCCTCTCGGCTCATGAGAGAGCGGTAGATTTATGTAGTCGTCTCACTTTGGAAGAGAAAGCTTCTCTGATGCTGGATGATTCGCCGGCTATTCCACGATTGGGAATCAAGAGATTCCAGTGGTGGAGCGAGGCGCTGCATGGTGTGGCGAACATGGGAGATGTAACCGTCTTTCCGGAACCTATCGGAATGGCAGCTTCGTTTAACGACAGAATGGTGTATAGAGTCTTTGATGCAACATCTGATGAGATGCGTGCCAAATGGAATGAACTGCAGCAGAAGGGAGGAGATGTAACCCGTTTCCATGCCCTCTCTGTCTGGACTCCAAACGTGAATATCTTCCGTGATCCTCGCTGGGGACGTGGACAGGAAACCTATGGTGAGGATCCTTATCTTACCAGTAGGATGGGATGTGCCGTGGTGCGCGGATTGCAGGGACCTGAAGATACGAAATACCGCAAACTCTGGGCTTGTGCCAAGCACTATGCAATTCATAGCGGACCAGAATGGGCTCGCCATACAGACAATATTACCGATGTTACACCGCGCGACCTTTGGGAAACTTATATGCCTGCCTTCAAATCACTGGTGCAGGATGCCAAGGTGCGTGAGGTGATGTGTGCCTATCAGCGTTGGGATGATGAACCATGCTGCGGCAACACCCGCCTTTTGCAGCAGATTCTCAGGGATGAGTGGGGATTCAAGTACCTGGTAGTTTCCGACTGTGGCGCTGTTACTGATTTCTGGGAGAATCATAAGGTTTCGAGCAATGCTAGAAATGCGGCTGCCAAGGGTGTGTTGGCTGGAACCGATGTAGAATGTGGATTTAATTATGTATATAAATCGGTGCCAGAGGCTGTGAAGTATGGTGCCCTGACTGAAGAAGAAGTTGATAAGCATGTGATTCGTCTGCTCGAAGGTCGTTTCGACTTGGGTGAGATGGATGACAACAAGATAGTATCATGGTCGAAGATTCCTGTATCTGTGCTTTGCAGCAAGGCGCATCGCCAGCTCTCGCTCGATATGGCTCTGCAGACCATGACGCTCCTCCAAAACAAGAATGAGGTATTACCTCTCGATAAAAAGGTAAAGAAGATTGCTTTCATCGGACCAAATGTGGATAACGAACCGATGATGTGGGGAAACTATAATGGTACTCCACGACAGACAATTACCATCCTGGATGGTATCAAGAGTCGTTTGAAGAAAAACCAGGTCGTCACCTTTAAGGGGTGCGACCTGGTGAACGACCAGACTTTGGATTCTTACTTTGACCAGTGTAGCATGGATGGCAAGATGGGCTTTAAGGGCACTTTCTGGAACAATCGTGAAATGAAAGGTAAGCCTGTTACCATCACCCAGGAAAAGAATCCTGTGCAGGTAACTACCTATGGTCAGCATTCGTTTGCACCCAATGTGAAGTTGACGGGCTTTTCTGCCAAATATGAAACCGTATTCCGTCCTAAGCAGAACGCCAAGGTATTGCTCGATGTGGCTGCCTGCGGTCATTATGAGGTTTATCTGAATGGTGAGAAAAAGTCAGAGAAGAGTGATTGGCGTACTGCGCAATCTCGTATTGAGTTTGATGGCGAGAAAGGTAAGGAGTATAAGATAGAAATACGATATGCTGAGATGCCTAACTATAATGCGGACATGAAGTTCAATATCGGTCATGAGAATCCTATCGACTATCAGGCTTCGCTCAAGCAGTTGAAGGATTGCGAGACTGTAGTCTTCGTAGGTGGTATCTCTCCACAGTTGGAAGGTGAGGAAATGCCTATCGAGATTCCTGGCTTCAAGGGTGGTGACCGCACCAACATCGAATTGCCTAAGGTTCAGCGCAATTTCCTGAAGGCTTTGAAGGAGGCTGGCAAAAAGGTTGTCTTTGTCAACTGTTCGGGTTCTGCCATTGCCTTGACTCCAGAGACAGAGAGTTGCGATGCCATCCTCCAGGCCTGGTATCCTGGTCAGGAAGGTGGTGAGGCTGTGGCTCGTGTACTCTTCGGAGAGTATAATCCTGCTGGCAAGTTGCCTATTACGTTCTATAAGAATTCAGAGCAGTTGCCTGATTTCAAGGATTACAGCATGAAGGGCAGAACCTATCGTTATATGAACGATGCGCTCTTCCCATTCGGATATGGTTTAAGCTACACTTCTTTCCGTATTGGCGATGCTACACTTTCCAACTCTATCTTGAAGAAGGGTGAAAAGATTACGCTGAAGGTACCGGTAAGTAATGTTGGAAAGAAGGATGGAACCGAGATTGTGCAGGTATATGTGAAGGATCCTGCTGATACCGAAGGACCATTGAAGAGCTTGAAGGCTTTCGAGAGAGTGGAGGTGAAGGCAGGAAAGACTGCTGAGGCTGTCATCACGCTGGATAGCAGAAACTTCGAACTCTTCGATGCTGCCACCAATACCGTGCGTGCCAAGGCAGGTAACTATGAGGTATATTATGGCAATAGCTCGGCAGATAAGGACTTGAAGAAGATAATGGTAAATTATGAATATTAAGAAAAATCTGACTAAGAAGGCAGGCTTGAAAGTATTGTAAATTGAAAGAACTTTAAGTATCATGTTGTTTCTTTGTGCCTTGGCCATTTCAGTCAAGGCACAAAGTCCTACTCAAAACTATGTGCTGAGTAAGGACGTGCTTGATGTCGATGGAACTCACTCAATCATTAAACCGCTAGGATTAGGTAGAATAGTTAGACGAAATAATCATTTTGAATATGTATATGGTACAAAATAGAAAAAATGATTTTGGAATAGTAAAAACGGTTATGTTTTTATGTATAATGGCTATCTTATGTTCTTGTAAGGATACAAAGAAAATTCTTACAAGAAATAGTTATCAATATTGGCATTATATAGATAGTAAGCAGAATGAGGACGAAACAAGACACCCTTATTTTTGTAGGGAGGATTCTTTCTATTTTTATGTCGATAGCAAAGGTGTTTTTATCGAGTTTCGAGCAAATTGGTGTTTTAGGGAATATAATGGTTTTCTTGTTTCTCATTATCTTTATGAACCAAGTTGGAATTTGTTAAACCGTAACACAATCCGTTTTGGACGCTTTCGCTATAAAATTATTTCTGTTTCCGATAATAGAATCTTGATTCGTAATGACATTGATCCCAAAAACGCTGTAGACACTTTAGAGTTGGTTCCCAAGTCTCATATACCTAAAGATTATAGAGATTTTCAAAAACCATTTCAGTACAAGGAAGAAAAAAAAGATAGAGAGAAAGGTGAATATTTCTTTATATTTTAGGATAGTAAAAAAATAATTTGTGCTTAGGAAAAAACAATTATATGTTCTATCTCTATGACAATGTCAAGAGAATGGTGTTAGCATGACTGTTACTCAGGTAAACAACTATAATGAATATAATAACAAAATAAAGACTATGACATTAAGTGCCGGAAATGTAACAAGAATGGTGGCGTCATATAGTTATGATG
>CAMBBY010000045.1 GCA_945863825.1 uncultured Prevotella sp.
CTCGGAGATGTGTATAAGAGACAGACTTCTACGAGAAGCATCCTGAAGTCTATGTGATAGCAGCAGGTTCTCTGTTGGAAAGTCTTATGGGCCGACATATCTCTTTTCCTGTCGGTCGTGTAGAATATATGGCTTTGCATCCATGTACTTTCGTGGAGTTCCTTCGTGCCATGGGACAGAAACTGATGGCTGATAGTATAGAAAACATGTCCTTGCCTGCTTCTTTGCATCTTTCTGCTATGGAGTGGTTCAAGAAGTATATGATTGTAGGAGGCTTCCCCGAAGCAGTTGCCAATTATGCAAAGTATATGGATATTGTCAGGCTGAATGAAGTGTTTAATTCCCTGCTTTCTGGGTATAGGGATGATGTGGAAAAATACGCCAGTAAACCAAAGGAGCAGGATGCTATCCGATACATATTGAATTATGGTTGGACATTTGCAGCACATCGCATCCAGTTTTCCAAATTCACAAGTTCTTCTTTCAAGGCGGCAGAAGCAGGCAATGCTTTCCGGATATTAGAGAAAACGCTTTTGTTGGAGTTGGTATATCCTCAAACTTCTGCATCTTTTCCTATTTTACCCGACTTGAAGAAAAGTCCTAAATTGTTATGGATTGATACGGGGTTGGTGAATTATGTTGCAGGTATGCAAGAAGATTTGCTATTTAGTAAAGATACCGATGAACTTTGGAATGGTGATATTGCTGAGCATATCGTAGGGCAGGAATTGTTGGGTTCAACATTTATGTTTGGTGAGAAAAGATTGTTTTGGGTGCGTGAAGCCAGGAACTCTCAGGCAGAAATCGACTTCTTGATGAGATACAAATCACATCTGATTCCGATAGAAGTGAAGACAGGCAGTAATGCTAAACTCCGTTCTTTGCATCTCTTTATGGAAGAATCGAAAGAGAAGGTGGCATTGCGCCTCTGGAATGGTCCGATGACATCGGATACCGTAACAACTCAGAAAGGTAAGTCTTTCACTTTGTATAATATTCCGTTATATTATGCAGGATATCTGCAGGTGTTTCTGGATAGGATAAGCGATATCATCTGAGACTGATACTTCCATCTTTTGCCGATGGACGACATGATTAGTAGCATTATATATTTTCAGTTTCTGCGTATGCTGCTGGTGTACTTTAAATACTTTTGCTCTTTCAGAAAAATATGCATTATTGGCTGAAAGGAATGTGGAATTTAGCCAATAATGTTTAAAAATATGTGTTATTGGCTTAAAACAGTGTAAGATATGGCCAATAATTGCTTTTTTTTTGCTATATTTGTAAGCGATAAGAAATTAAAGCAGGAGAAAAGGAAATGAAGAACAATATAATAGGCAGAAAAAGTGAACAAGATACACTGGCTTGCATATATGAGTCAAGGCAGTCTGAATTTGTGGCTATATGCGGACGCCGCAGAGTGGGGAAAACGTTTCTTGTGCGTGAATATTTTGAGCAGGAAATGGTTTTTCAAGCATCCGGACTGGCAGGAGGAAACACTCAGGAACAGTTGAAAAACTTCTTTTATACACTTCGTCGTTATGACCGGAAAGTATCATCGCTGCCCCATGATTGGCTCGATGCCTTTGAGATGCTGATTTCTTATCTCGATTCTCTGTCCCGAGTAGAACGCAAGGTGGTTTTTCTCGACGAACTGCCTTGGATGGATACTGTGGGTTCTGACTTTATCTCTGCCTTGGAGCACTTCTGGAATGGATGGGCTTCGGCACGTCGCGACATCGTTCTGATAGTCTGTGGCTCTGCTACTTCCTGGATGATGGACAAACTCATCAATAATCATGGTGGACTTTATGGTCGTCTTACCCATCGTCTATTCCTGCAACCTTTTTCTCTTGGAGAATCGGAAACGTTTCTGAAAAACAAGGGGATGATGCTGTCAAGATACGAGATGGCAGAGCTTTACATGATATTGGGAGGCATCCCATACTATCTTAATCTTTTGGACGAGCGGTTAAGTTTAGCGCAGAATATAGACCGTATGCTGTTCAATCCCAACGGCCAGTTGTATAATGAGTTTTCGATACTCTATCGCTCCCTGTTCAAGGATTCTGAGGCATATGTCAAGGTGGTAGAGTGCCTGAACAAGCGTGGATATGGAATGACTCGCACAGAAATAGCTAAGGCAGCTCAGATGAAATCAGGCAAGACATTGACCACGATTCTTGACAATCTGGAATCGTGCGGATTTATCAGAAAATATGTCAACTTCGGATGTTCTACCCGAAAATCTCTTTATCAGTTGGTGGATTTCTTCACCTTGTTTTATTTTCGTTTTCTGCGAGACAGTTCGTTCCGGAATCTTCTGTATTGGAGCAAGTTGCAGCGCACGCCCCGTTTCTATGCCTGGGCAGGAGTTTCATTCGAGATATTGGCGATGAATCATATCTCTCAGGTCAAGCAGCGGTTGGGTATAGCTGGTGTATCCACCAATTTATATTCATGGCGGAGCAAGAGTAGTGGGGAGGCTGATGAGCGGGCCGCTCAGATAGATATGGTGATAGAGCGTGGCGACAACACCATCAATCTATGCGAAATGAAATTCTCGGAAGGAGAGTTTGCCATCAATAAGGATTATGATAAGATTTTGAGAAACAAAATTGCCCGTTTTATGGAAGAAACGAAAACTCGGAAGTCCATACAGCTGACGTTTATCAGCAGTTATGGTCTTCAGCGCAACATGTATTCGGGCATTGCCCAGAACGAAGTGGTGCTTGATGATTTGTTTTAAGTACCATCTTGTTCTGGTGAATGATTCCTCTGTAGGATTCATTATGGGTTCCAGAGTTGAACATCCATAATTTTGTTGCCACTATGGTTAGTACTGTCTCCTTCGATGTACTGCTCCATAGTGGATTTTTGGGGTGTCACTTGGTACTGATGGACACTTTTAAGGACGACTTTTTGCGATTTTCTACACTTTTAAGGACGACTTTTTGTTGTTTTATACATTTTTAAGGACGACTTTCTGTGCTCTTTGAAATAAAAAATGTATCTTTGCATTCAGAAATATCAAATAATCAGATAGTTATGAAGAGAAATGCCATCAAATACCTCTATCAATGGAAAGCAAGCAACGACCGAAAGCCGTTGATTATGCTTGGAGCACGCCAAGTTGGCAAAACCTGGCTGATGCAGGAATTTGCCAAAGAGGCCTATCCTCGTAGTGCGTATGTGAACTTTGAAGATAATGAAATGCTCCGGGAAGTTTTTGCTCATGACTTTGATATCCCCCGCATTATTAATAGCATACAATGGAGTACAGGAGTTTCTATAGACGAAAATACGCTTATTATCCTTGATGAGATACAAGAAGCGCCCAGGGGTATAACTGCATTAAAGTATTTTGCAGAAAAAGCACCTCAATATCATGTCGTAGCTGCAGGTTCATTGCTCGGAATAGCAATGCATCAGAATGATTCTTTTCCTGTAGGTAAGGTAGATTTCTTGCATTTATATCCCCTTACATTCTTTGAATTTCTGGATGCAATCGGTGAAAGCCGTATGGTGGAACTGCTCATGTCAAAGGATTGGAGTATGATAACCATGTTTCGGAATAAATTCGAAGAATGCCTGAGACAGTATTATCTGGTAGGGGGAATGCCTGCTGTAGTACAGTCTTTTGCCAGTGAGGGCAACCTGTCTAAAGTCAGAAACATTCAAAAAGGAATCCTTGAAGCGTATGAACGTGATTTTTCCAAACATGCCCCGGCTATAGAAGTTCCACGTATCCGAATGGTATGGAAATCTATCCCCTCCCAGCTCGCCAAGGAAAACAAGAAATTTATCTATGGTGCTGTGAAGGAAGGAGCCAGAGCTAAGGATTTTGAGCTCGCTATCGAATGGCTGAAAGATGCGGGGTTGATCTATAAGGTAAATCGCTGTAAGAAAGCCCTGTTGCCATTAGCAGCATACGAGGATTTCTCTGCTTTCAAGTTATTCCTGTCTGATGTCGGACTGATGGGAGCCATGAGTAATATTCCTGCCCAAAGTTTACTGGAAGGAAATATGCTGTTTTCAGATTTTAAAGGGGCGCTGACTGAACAGTATGTCCTGCAGCAACTAAAGGAGAAATCTTCCCTGTCTATTTATTATTGGTCGGCAGAAAATTCACGTGGTGAAATAGATTTTCTGGTACAGGATGAGGAAAAAATCATTCCGATAGAAGTAAAGGCTCAAGAGAATTTGCAGGCTAAGAGTCTGAGGGTGTTTGTAGAGCGCAATCCGGGACTAAAAGGTATGCGCCTATCTATGTCACCTTATAGAGAGCAGGATTGGCTTGCTAATTATCCTTTATATTCTGTATCTGGAATATTCGGCTAATTATATAGGTATAGTATGCAGATAATCTGCGCTAACTTGCTTTTTTATACCCTTTTGGGGGGTTGGATATGCATCGTTTCGATTTTATTCAAATAGACTATCCATAGTAACCTCTTTTTGTACAATGCCACTCTTAAAGATGCTCCTTCAAATCCACTTCCTCCACGTATTTCACAAGCGAATCCTTGCCATTAAGCAGATAGAAATCCACACGAACCACGTGGTCTATGTCTGCACTTCCCTTTACTTTTACGTGCCGGGTCTTACTATATAATAAGGTGTCACGACGGGAAGGGTAGGAGACAAGCTGAATCTGGTCTTTGGTGGAACCGCTTCCTACATAATATATGCCTACACTATCCTTGCTTGCTTTTATGGCTGCTATCTTCGCCATCTTCTTGGCATGAGCGGCAGTTGTGTCCTCTGGATAAAATTCGCTGGCAGCTACCGTGTCGCCATCATGCTGGTCGGGAGCATACTTGCAACTTGTATTTGTTGTTGTGATAAAGGCGGTGGCAGTTAGGACTGCTACAAAGTATAAAATCTTCTTCATCTCATTTTTTATTTCTAATTTGCCGCAAAGGTATAAAAAATAAGAAAATCGGCAAAATAAACGTTTGCTTATTTTGCCGATTTTATATGTATTTATGAGTTTTGGGCAATTTACATCTCTACGATTACCTCGTGTTTGCCTGCTTGACAAGGGATGACGCAGCCCTCAATAGGTTTGCCATCTACGATGATTTGTTTCACTCCCTTCTCCTTGCCCTCTGGGTTTTTCACGGTGATATGATACTCGCCGCCACGGAACTTGCGGGTTACCTCATACTCCTTGGCTGTGCTTGGCAGGCAAGGGTCGATATTCAAGCCCTCGTAGTCTGGTTTGATGCCCAGGATGAACTCGCTCACGGTGTACCACATCCATGCAGCTGTACCCGTCAACCATGAGTTCTTTCCCTCGCCTGGTTTGGCTGCATCCTTACCTGCTACCATCTGACAGTTTACGTATGGTTCCACCTTGTGCAAGGTCTGATATTTCTCCTCTACATAACTTGGAAGTATCTTGGTGTAGTGCTTCCAAGCATCGTTGCCACGTCCGGCTACCGTTTCGCCAATGATGACCCATGGATTGTTGTGACAGAATATTCCGGCATTCTCCTTGTAACCCTCTGGGTAAGAAGAAATCTCGCCCATTTCTACATGATAGGTTGTATAGGCAGGGTTGTTGAGCACCATACCATGTTCGCATTCCAATCGCTCCTTGGCACTATCCAAAGCTTTGTCGCAGAGTCCGTCTTCCAGACCGATACCAGCCATCGTACACCAGCCCTGGCTCTCGATGAAGATTTTGCCTTCCTCGTTCTCATCGCTACCTATCTTGTTTCCGAAGAAATCATAGGCACGGAGGAACCATTCTCCATCCCAACCATGTTGCTTTACGGCTTCGTTCATCGCATCCACCGCCTGCTGCATGCGCTCGGCTTCTGCGAGATAATCTTCCTCGGCAAGTCCTGCTATTGTGCCCTCATGACAGTTTGCTGCTTCCTTGGCGAGTTGCTTGCACAGAGCCACGTAGTCCTTGCCTGTTACAACAAACAGACCGGCAATCATCAGACTCTCTGCCTTGGAACCTTCACCCTTATTCTCTGTAGTCTGGAAACTCTCGTTTGGATCCCAGGAGAAGCAGTTGAGGTTGAGACAGTCGTTCCAGTCAGCTCTTCCGATGAGTGGCAACTTGTGAGGACCGAGATTATTGATGACGTGATTCATCGAAATCTTCAGATGTTCGAAGAGACTTACTTCGCTACCAGGCTGGTTGTCGAAAGGTACCTGCTCTGAAAGAATAGAGAAATCACCAGTCTCCTTGATATAGGCTACGGTACCGAAGATGAGCCAGCAAGGGTCGTCGTTGAAACCACCACCGATATCATTGTTGCCTCGTTTGGTCAAAGGCTGATACTGGTGATAGCAGCCACCGTCAGGGAACTGAGTGCTGGCAATATCGATGATGCGCTGACGGGCACGGGTAGGTATCTGATGAACGAAGCCTACCAGGTCCTGATTGGAATCACGGAAGCCCATGCCTCGGCCGATACCACTCTCAAAGAAGCTTGCTGAACGGGACATGCAGAAGGTAATCATGCACTGATACTGGTTCCAGATGTTCACCATACGGTCGAGCTTGTCGTTTCCGCTCTTCACGGTGAAGATGTTCAACAGGTTATCCCAGTACTGGTTGAGTTCAGCAAAGGCTGCATCCACCTTTTCGGTGGTATCAAACTTAGCCATCAGTTCGTGTGCCTTTTCCTTATTGATCACTTTCTTGGCTACGAATTTCTTGTCCTGCTCGTTCTCCACGTATCCCAAGAGGAAGATCAGGTCGCGGCTTTCTCCCGGTTGCAGGGTAACTTCGATATAATGTGATGCGATAGGACTCCAGCCATGAGCGAAACTGTTGCGAGGTTTTCCTTCCATGACTGCTTCTGGATCAGCAAACTCATTATAGAGACCGATAAAACTTTCGCGGTCGGTATCGTAGCCCTGAATGTCGGTATTGACAGTATAGAAAGCATAATGATTTCTGCGTTCGCGATATTCCGTCTTGTGGTAGAGCGTAGAGCCTTCTACCTCAACTTCTCCTGTAGAGAAATTGCGCTGGAAGTTTTCCATGTCAGTGGCTGCATTCCACAAGCACCATTCTGCAAAAGAGAATACCTTGAGAGATTTCACTTCTTTGGAATTATTTTTGAGCGTCATCTTCTGTACCTCAGCCCAAGTGTGGAGAGGAACGAAGAAGAGTACACTTGCCTCCACACCATTTTTGCTACTCGTGATACGGGTATAATTCATACCATGGCGGCACTCGTAGCTGTCGAGTGGGGTCTTACAAGGTTTCCAACCAGGATTCCAGACGGTATCGCCTTCCTTGATGTAGAAGTAACGTCCGCCATTATCCATCGGAACCCCATTGTAGCGATAACGGGTGATGCGACGGAACTTGGCATCCTTATAGAAAGAATAACCACCTGCTGTGTTGGAGATGAGCGAGAAGAAATCCTCGTTACCCAAATAGTTGATCCAAGGCCATGGAGTCTTTG
>CAMBBY010000046.1 GCA_945863825.1 uncultured Prevotella sp.
TTGACTCACAGTATTAACGTAACAACTCATGACAATATGGGTGCTGAGTAATTACGAAGTGGGGTAAGAGGTGTTTTTCAAAACATACCCCTTACCCCACTTTTATTTTTCCCTGCCCAGGCAAGAATTTTTGCTTGCCCACGCAGAAAATGATCCCTGCCTATGCAGCTGTTTTGCTTGCCTGGACGGGAAATGATCGGTAGTGCGATATCTTTCTTATTTTGTTTGCTGAACTTATAGGATTGACTTATCCGATGGTCGGATTGTTTTATCCGAACAGTTGGAGGGTGTAGAGATAAATCACTGCGGCAGGAATTGCCATAAGTGAAGAATCGAAACGATCGAGCATACCTCCGTGTCCCGGAAGAATATTGCCACTGTCTTTCACGCCGATGGTGCGTTTGAATAGGCTCTCTACCAAGTCGCCCCAGGTGCCAAATACTGCGACTACCAAACCTAATCCCATCCACTCAGGGATGTTCAAGGTATGCAGGGTTTCTCCTGAATTGGCAAAGTAACCGACGATGGCTGCAGCAATCAGTACGAAGATACCTCCGCCGATGCTTCCTTCCCAACTTTTAGCAGGACTGATGCGAGGGAAGAGCTTGTGCTTTCCGAAGAGAGAGCCACTGCAATAGGCACCTGTATCATTGGTCCAGAGGAAGATGAATACGCTCAGCGGTAAGAGCATGTCGTAATGTATCTGTCCGTCTTCTGCTGATACTTCAAATGCCAATACGTTGATGAGCGAGAATGGGAGAGCGATGTACAACTGTGAAAGCATCGTGTAAGCCCAGTCGCCAACAGCATTCTTATTGCCTGTATATAACTCATAGATGAAGAGATATACAATCGTGAAGATGTATGGGATGAAGACCACGAAGTTGTAGCCTGTAATGCCCGTACGGAATCCAGCTACGGCAAGGAAGAAATATACACCTGCTACGGTAGAGATGAAACGGTTGACGCAAACGTCTTCTATCTCATTGTTGACTAACCCACAGTATTCCCAGATACTCAGGCCAGTGATCAGAGCGAAGAGGAGTACCATTGCTCTCGGTTGCAGGAAACATGAAACCATACAACCGACGAAGAGTACGCCGGTGATGGTTCTGATGATAAGGTTCTTTTGTTTGTCTGTCATGGCTTTTGGTATTAATTATTATCGTCCTGCTTGTCTTCGGCACGACTTTCGTCCTGCTTTTCTTCAGCACGACTTTCGTCCTGCTTGTCTTCAGCATTCTTGTTGTTTTCCTCATGCTCCTTGATAGCAGCCTGTACCTCTGGAAGTTCCTTGACGGTGTCGTCGATCTTAGGCTGCTCGTCCTCCATGATTTCCTGAGAACGGCTCATCCAAGGGCGCTTGCCGAAGATTTTCTCCACGTCTTCTGCCATGATGACCTCTTTCTGTATCAGGAGTTCAGCCAGCGCATTGTGACCCTCCTTGTGTTCCATCAGGATGTTCTTGGCACGGGTATATTGCTCGTTCACCATCTTGAGTACTTCCTCGTCGATTTCTCTTGCCGTTGTCTCAGAGTATGGGCGCTGGAAAGAGTATTCGCTCTGGTTGTAATAGCAGATGTTTGGCAAAGTCTTACTCATACCGAGGTAAGCCACCATGCCGTATGCACTCTTGGTAGCACGCTCCAGGTCGTTCATCGCACCAGAAGAGATATGTCCTGTAAACAGTTCCTCTGCTGCACGTCCACCCATCAGCGAGCACATCTCGTCGAGCATCTGCTCCTTGGTGGTGATTTGTCTCTCCTCAGGTAAGTACCATGCAGCACCCAAAGCCTGTCCGCGAGGTACGATGGTAACCTTGATGAGCGGGTTGGCATATTGGCAGAACCATGAGATCGTAGCATGACCAGCCTCATGCAATGCGATGCTGCGCTTTTCATCTGCAGTCATCACCTTGGTTTTCTTCTCCAGTCCACCTACGATACGATCGACAGCATCGAGGAAGTCCTGCTTGCATACAGCCTTCTTGTCGTGGCGTGCAGCGATAAGGGCAGCCTCATTACAAACATTGGCGATATCTGCACCCGAGAATCCCGGAGTCTGACGAGCCAGGAGGTCGATATCTACTGTATCGTCTATCTTGATTGGTTTCAGATGAACCTGGAAGATGGCCTTGCGCTCGTTCAAGCCAGGCAGATCAACGTGGATTTCACGGTCGAAACGACCGGCACGGAGCAGGGCACTATCCAGCATATCAACACGGTTGGTAGCTGCAAGGATGATGACACCACTGTTGGTACCGAAGCCGTCCATCTCTGTAAGGAGGGCATTCAGGGTATTCTCACGCTCATCGTTACCGCCCATGGCAGGGTTCTTGCTGCGGGCACGACCCACGGCATCAATCTCATCGATGAAGATAATGCTTGGTGCCTTTTCCTTAGCCTGTCTGAAGAGGTCGCGAACACGGGATGCACCGACACCCACAAACATTTCAACGAAGTCGGAACCGCTCATAGAGAAGAATGGTACACCTGCTTCACCGGCTACAGCCTTTGCCAGGAGTGTCTTACCTGTTCCCGGAGGACCCACGAGGAGTGCTCCCTTAGGAATCTTACCACCCAGGTCGGTATATTTCTGTGGGTTTTTGAGGAACTCCACGATTTCCTCCACTTCCTGTTTGGCACCTTCCTGTCCGGCCACATCCTTGAAGGTAATCCCTAATGTATTTCCCTTTTCATACATGCGTGCTTTGCTCTTGCCGACATTGAAGATACCGCCGCCAGAGCCGCCCATGCCACCGCCCATTCTTCCAGATACCCACCAGATGAGGAGGAAGAAGATGATGAGTGGAGCGAAGTTGATCAGGAGGCTGATGAAGTCGTTGCCTTTCTCGTTGACATAGTTGTAAGACTTGATTTTCTTAGCCTTCACCATGTTGTCGAGATATTTGTCAACTTCGTCTATCGAACCATACTGCACTTCAACATAAGGAGCAGGTCCTACGTTCTTCGCACTGGTATGATATACATCTCTGATATGATTTGGGGCAACGTACACTTTCAGGTTGCCGTCGTTCTTATTGGCAGTAACGCTCAGTACGTATCCCTTTTCGATGTACTCCTTGAATTCAGTGTAAGTAGCCTTTTTGTTTGCACTTCCACCTAATGCATCACCACCACCATTCAGAAAGACCACTATCAAACTGATGAGGATGATGACGTAAAGCCAGCTCATGTTGAACCGAGGCATCTTTGGCGGTTTTCCTCCGCCATGATTGTTCATTCTGTTTCCTTGTTCCATATCTTCTGATATTATATGAATCCTATATCGTGTATAAAACTATACTATGGTAGTCTTACACCTTATTATATTTATACCTTAATTATATATATCAACTTCAATTATATATATCAACTTCAATTATATATATACCAACTCCGGATAAAGGAAGTTGTCTCACTGATTAGTCGAGGTCAGGAATCTCAGTCAGGTTGGCGTCTTCCCAGAGGTGCTCCAGATCATAGAACTGTCTAACTTCTGGTTGGAAGATATGCACAAGTACATCCACGAAGTCGATAGCAACCCACTGGTCATTTCCTAATCCCGCAACATTTGCAGGTTTTTCTCCCAGATTTTTTCTGCAGAAATCGCCTACAGATTCAGCGATAGCTTCCACCTGTGATGGAGAGTTGCCCTGACAGATTACGAAGAACTTTGCGATAGTACCATCGATGTGCGTCAGGTCGGCAATCACAATTTTACTACCTTTTTTTTCCTGTATTCCTTTTTTAATAGTCTCTACTAATTGTTTTGTTGTATTCATTGATGATTTTCTATTAATTGTCTCGTTTATGTTTTTTCTTTATAAAAGCCTTGCAAAGATACGCTAAATACATGGAAAAACCCCGAAAAACGATAAAAATTGAGATTTTTTAGAAAAAAGACGCTGATTTTTTTGGTAATTCAGAAAAAAGTAGTACCTTTGCACTCGCAATTATGATTAATGCTTATAATGATTGCTAAGATATTGGGATATGGTGTAATGGTAACACTACAGATTCTGGTCCTGTCATTCCTGGTTCGAGTCCGGGTATCCCAACATAATTGGTTAAACTGAATGGCATCTTCCTTATGAAGGTGCTTTTTTTATACATTCATACGAGAAAATATAAATCCCTTAGTGTTTCAGCAAGAAGAACACTAAGGGATTCTTTTTTTCAGGATTTTTCCTTGTATGATATAATGCACCGTACTTCTTCCTGTTTGGGGTTTGTCAGAAGTCTGCTTTCCGTTCTATGAATATTTCCTTTCCTGATAAAGGATGTGTAAATCTGATAGACTCGGCATGGAGGTAGAGGCGGGGTGCCTTCTCGCAGCCATAGAGAGGGTCGCCAAGGATAGGGGCATTCAGTCCTTTCCGGTGGGCACAATGTACACGGAGCTGGTGGGTACGTCCCGTTTGGGGATAGAGAGCGAGGCGGAGATGCTGGTTGTTTCCTTCGTTTTCTTTGTTACCAAAAGCATCGTTTTCTTCGTTTCCAAGAACTTTGTATTCCGTAATCGCTTCCTTTCCCTGTTTATGATTTACAATCTGGCGTGGACGGTCGAGATAGTCGGGCATCAGAGGGAGAGAGAGGATGCCTTCAGGCTGGATGCTTCCTTCTTTCGCACATACGATGGCTACGTATTTCTTCTGTATCTGATGACTTGCGAATTGTTCCTGCAGCCGATGGTAGGCAAATTCTGTTTTGGCAATCACCATGAGCCCGCTTGTAGCCATGTCCAGCCGGTGTACGATTAAAGGACCCGTAGCCTCCGGGTATTTTCTTCGTATGATGGAATAGACGGAAGTGATGCCTGGTTCTTTTCCTGGTACGGAGAGCATTCCGGCAGGTTTGCAGATAACGGCAAGTTCCCGGTCTTCATAGAGTGTCTCCAGGGTAAGTGGCTGAGATGCATGATTGAGCATCGTGTTGACTTCCGGTAGCATCCAGCGGAGTATCGGTTTGCACTTACCATTGCAGGCTGGATAGAACTGTAGGTGGTGTCTGATTTCCTCTTTCGGACTTTCGCCCCACCAGAACATCGCCATCTGCAGGGGTTTCAGATGATGTCTGAAAGCATACTGGAGCAGTTTGGGTTCGCAGCATTCACCGCTTCCGGCAGGAGGAACCATCTTCAGTGCAGCTCTTTTGGAGAGGAGTGACAGGTTCGGCTGGTCTTCCAATGCTGTATCTCTGAATATTTCCAACAGATCTTTTTCTTCTCCTTCGGCATTGAGCATTCTGAATTGTGCAAATAGCCATTGCTGCAGGGCATCAGAGAGTTGTTTGCGCAGTTGCTTAAGTCTGGAAATATTGTTCTGATAGTCTTCGTATTCCGTCTCTAATGTAGTCTTCTCGGCAAGTGATTTCTTGAGTCGGCGCAGTTCGGCCTTCATGAATTGGCTTTCTTTGGTCATCGCCTGTTCCTCTTCGGCAGAGAGATTGCCCTGTTTGCGTCGGAGATCCCTTTGGGCCTTCTTTTCTTTCATCTTTTCCTGAAAACCGGCTATGGCTTGTTGGCGCTGGGCGAGCAGGTCTGCGATGAGTGTCCGGGCCTTCTGCATCCGTTCATCCTTTTCCAGTCGCAGGATACTTTCGTTGATGCGGGTAATTTCCGCCTCATGGGTCTTGAAATATCCATCAGGCTGTAGGTAGTCGAAAACGGCAGGTACGAAGTCATTCCAGTCGCTTCTGCCTCCTATCTGACCGCTATAGGCAGCCAAGTATCCGCCTTCAACGATGAGTATGCCGAACATTTTTCCCCGGTCGATTTCCTCGCGCCATTCCTTCTTGTTCTCAAGATAGGTCTGCAACTCCTTGCATATCTGTATGCAAAGAGGGTGCGGTTCGTAGTCGAAAGGATTGTTCATCTTTTCGGGAAAGTCAGTTCCTGTAGAGGATATATGGAAAGGATGTAGTATCATCATTTGTTATTTTAGGTGCAAAAGTACATATAATTATTTGTTCCTCCAAAATAAATATTTGAAAAAATTTGTGTACTTCATCGAAAAGCCTTACTTTTGCAGTCATAAAAATGAACTGTCACAGAAGAATTGTCGCAAAAAGGGATAGACGTATGAGTGTACAGATATAAAAATGTGCAGGCAAAAGAAAGAATAGATGTAAGTATGAATAGAAACAGCAACCTCTTTTATCATCTCGTAGCATTCCTCACCGTAGCAATATGGGGAACCACTTTTGTATCAACCAAGGTGCTGATGCTGAACGGACTTTCTCCAGCCCAGATTTTTACCATGCGCTTTTCCATCGCATACGTTCTGATGCTGGCATTCAACCACCGTCGCATCTTTGCCGACTCATGGATGGACGAAGCGAAGATGATGTTATTAGGCATCACGGGAGGATCACTCTATTTCTTCAGTGAGAATGAAGCGATGAATTTCACCACCACCACCAATACATCCCTTATCGTATGTTCCTGTCCGCTTTTTGCTACCCTGCTGGTAAGGTTGGTATATCGGGATTCCGCCCGCATCAACCTGATACAGATACTCGGGTCGCTTTTGGCTTTTATGGGTATGATCATCGTGGTTTTGAATGGTCGCTTTGTGCTTCATCTCTCCCCCGTAGGCGATGCCCTGGCGTTTACGGCATGTATGTGCTGGGCTATCTATTCCCTGATGATGAAATCGGTGACGGGAAAGTATAGTGCCGCCTTTATCACCCGCAAGGTATTTTTCTATGGAGTATTGACGATATTGCCTTATTATCTGATTATACCGGGATTCCCTTCTTGCGGGGTCTTTGCCAAACCTCAGGTGATAGGCAACCTGTTGTTTTTAGGTTGCTTGGCTTCCATGATCTGTTTTCTCACATGGAACTGGTGCCTTTCCAAGTTGGGTACGGTAAAGGTCACCAACTGGGTATATTTCAATCCGATCACTACCATGATCTTTGCTTCATGGATATTGGATGAGAAAATCACTCCTTACTTTCTGGTAGGTGCTACTTGCATCCTGATAGGCATGTATGTGGCAGACAAAAAAACGGTAGCATAAACTCCAGGAGTTATACTACCGATTTCTTTTTACTTAGCAGCCAGAACCTCTACTTCAACGAGTGCGCCCTTTGGCAACTTCTCTACTGCTACAGCAGAACGTGCTGGATATGGCTGGCTGAAGAACTCTGCATAAACCTCGTTCATGGCAGCGAAATCATCCATGCTGTTCAGATAAACTGTAGTCTTTACTACATGAGAGAGGTCAGTGCCGGCTGCCTTCAGGATGTTCTGGGCATTGGTAAGACTCTGACGGGTCTGCTCCTTGATGCCACCCTCTACGAAATTGCCAGTTGCAGGGTCGATAGGAATCTGACCTGATGCAAATACAAAACCGTTTACTTCGATAGCCTGGCTATATGGACCGATAGCTGCAGGCGCATTGT
>CAMBBY010000047.1 GCA_945863825.1 uncultured Prevotella sp.
CGCACTCCTTACATCAACTGCTACGGAGCCTACGTCCTCAATCCTGATACTCAGAAAGTAGATACTTATCTCAGCAAGGTGACTGTGATGTGTACAGGTGGTTGCGGTGCGGTCTATCAGACCACTACCAACCCAATCATTGCCACAGGCGATGGTGAGGCGATGGTCTATCGTGCCAAGGGAACAGTTGCCGATATGGAGTTTGTACAGTTCCACCCTACTGCCCTCTTTCATCCGGGAGAAACTCATCCTGCGTTCCTCATCACAGAGGCCATGCGTGGCTACGGCGGTATTCTCCGTTTGCCTAACGGCGAGAGTTTCATGGAGAAATATGATGAGCGCCTGAGCCTTGCCCCTCGTGACATCGTGGCTCGTGCCATCGATAAGGAGATGAAGATTCACGGTCTTGACCATGTTTGTCTCGATGTGACCCATAAGAATCCAGAGGAGACCAAGCACCACTTCCCTAACATCTATGCAAAGTGTCTCAGCATCGGCATTGATATTACGAAGGATTATATTCCTGTTCGTCCTGCAGCCCACTACATGTGTGGCGGTATCAAAGTAGATCTGAACGGTTGTTCCAGCATCAACCGCCTCTATGCTTTAGGCGAATGCTCCTGCACAGGTCTTCATGGCGGCAACCGACTGGCGAGCAACTCACTCATCGAGGCCGTCGTTTATGCAGATACAGCAGCCAAGCACAGTATTGAGCATGTGGATGAATACGACTTCAACGACAAGGTGCCTGCATGGAATGATGAGGGTACCATGACCAATGAGGAGAAGGTGCTCATCACCCAGAGTATCAAGGAAGTTGGCGAATGCATGAGCAACTATGTAGGAATCGTGAGAAGTGACCTGCGCCTGAAGCGTGCCTGGGATCGTCTCGACCTGTTGTATGAAGAGACAGAAAACCTCTTCAAGCGTGTGAAGGTAAGCAAGGAACTCTGCGAGTTGCGCAACATGATCAATGTTGGTTATCTCATCACCCGTATGGCCATCGAGCGCAAGGAAAGTCGCGGTCTTCACTATACCATCGACTATCCGGTTCATGCCTACGACAAGAAATAAAGATTTGATAATCAGCAAAACTTTTAAATATTTGTGCTCCCCGCATGGGAGCTATTCAACCACCAAAGGGCTGGAGCCTCATCGCTACCAGCCCTTTCGTTTTTTCATAGTTTTTATTCATCGGGATTTTTCATCGGAGTTTTTTTTGTCACGCAGATTTCAGGCGCCAGCCATTGACCAGAGGCCAAATATCCGCGGAAATCAGTGAGTAATCCGATAAGCAAGATTGACTTCCGATTCATCCGTGAAATCCGATGAAGAAAAAGTCCGATGAAGAAAGATCTATCTCGTCAAGGAGAACTTGATGCTCAGACCGAAGTCTTGTGTCGTCGTCGGATAACTGCTGCTTGAAAGCAGAGGCGTATTCGTCTGACGATCGTAGTAGAAACTCATAGTGAGCATCTTACTCAAGGTATAGTCGGCAGAGAAACTCAACTTCAATGCATTATTGCCGCTGCTGGCACTGCTCATCATGGAGGCTATGTCTCTTACGATGGCAGCCTGCTTGCGGAAACTGAAGTCCAAGCGCAGGTTCAGGTCATGGTTGGTGCCATAAGAATTGCTATTGGAAGAATTCTTCTGCTTGTCAGCTGAACCTTTACCCTTACTCTTGACAGCCTTACGCTTACCTCCCATTCCGAAGAGATGGAAGTTGTTCATGCGATAGCCCATTCCAATCACCCAGTCCTTGCTCACAGCCTCATTGAGCTGAATACTTGTCATACTGAGGTTCATCACGCGCGTCTGGCGATATTCACCCTTCAGCGTCATATTATTATTGAACGTCAGATCAAGTCCCAACAATGGCGAGAAAGCCTCATTGATACTCACCTGCGAAACATTGAACATGCTGCTTGGTGAAGGATTACCGGTAGTGGCATCCTCGATGAAGCCCAAACCATTCATATATTCCTGGAAGGTGCTGTAACTGTTGTAGCTTCCAACGGCGAACACACTCTTATAGGAATGATTGATGTTCACACTCTTGAAGTGGTCGCGGAACCAAGGCAACTTACCTAATCCACTATACTTAACAGTCCAGTTAGGCAGCAATCGGCTCAAAGCCGGGAAGATGGAGAGCGACTTGCCACCCATGCTGGTATAAGCATTGAGGAAGGCAGGCACCATCACATCAGCACTATACTGGTTGACAGGTGTACGGGAAGCATCAAACTTGCCGCCAGCGAGACTGGAACCAGCAGGATAAATCATTCCAGCGTATTGCTGTTCCACCCGATTGCGGAAGTCCTGCAGAGAGCCCACGAACTTTTCGAAGGTCTTGCTGCGGTAACCACTGTTGGCATCTCCCATTCCCTCGAAAGCAGAACCAATAGAGATGGTAGTCATTTGGAAGCTTCCGCTCTGGGTAGTAGGAGTTCCCTCATACATATACTGTGTGCTCTTCTGCGTGGTCATGGTACGCATGGCATTCAGGTCAATCTTCAAGTTCTTCACAGGTTCCAGCGTCATACGAATCTGGAGATCTTCCGTTTTGCTCGTAGCAGCAGGAGTAGCGATGGAATCGTTGAGCAACAACCAGTCGTGCTCTCTTGCCTTCTCGATGTAACTGTCGCCGACAAAACCGAAGGCGAAATCCAGACCCGGTGACATGATGCCCTGTTTGGTTTGTCCGAAAGCATCACCTATTGTAGGCAGGAAGCCTGGCAACGTGAGCTGGTAATTGTTGCGATAACTGAAGCTCACATTTCTTGCCATCATTGCCACACGTGAAATAGCCTGCATGGTCTTGTACCAAGCCTTCTCCTCCAGCGGAGCCTTCGGAAGCACATTCACCTTCAACTTCGTAGCAGAATCCACCTTAGAGGTAATGCGGATTGTGTTATTATCCAACACCTTATATTTCAAGTGGAAAGCCTTTCCATCCTCAGTCTTAGCCGAGACAATCAGACGCTTCGTATTCTTGCCGTGCTTTACGTCCACATATTTTTTCTTCGAATCATCCTTTTTGGAATCATCCTTCTTGGACTTATCCTTTTTAGACTTCTTAGACTTTTCAGACTTTTCTGCTTTCTTTGTTTCAGCCTCATCTCCAGAAGCCTCAGCCTTTTCCCCGGCAACCTCATCCTTCTCTTTTTTCAAGTCTTTAGCATCAGCTAATAAAGGCAGGAGGGTGATTTCCTGTTCGAAGGATCTCTTGTTGAGCGGCAATCGCTTCTTCTGCTCCTGAGCTTTCTTGTTATTCTTGCTTGTCCACTCCTTCACAGCCTCCTCAGGATCCTTGCCAGCATCAATTGCCTCCTGGCGAACCTTAGCCAATTCCTGTTTGCGCTTCTGCGCCTCCTGTTTAGCCTTTTCCTTCTCCTGCTTCTTTTTCTGAATCTGCGAGCGGGAAGGTTCCTTGTCAAACTTCTGGTTGGCAGCCTTGAGGAATGGTACATGATTGTAGAGTTTCACCAGATTGAACGTACCATTGAGGTTTAAACTGCGATTGGTGTTGATGGTATTTCCATACGAAACACCGTCCTCATCCTCTGTACCCTTGTTCCAGGAATAGGTGGAATTGTAGGAAGCATCGGCATTAACCCAGTCGAAGATTGGAATCAGATTGAGCGGCAACTGATAGGAAGCCGTAAAGGTCTGATTATAATCCAATGGTGCTCCCCAGTGCTTGATGCTGGTCCAAACAGAATCTTTCCAGGCATGGTACTGGTCAGCATAGAGGTCCTTATTGATTGGGGTATAAGGTTCCTCTATCTGAGCATGAGTGGCACTCTGGAAGTTCATGTGCAGGTTCTTGGTCAAGTCCCAGCGCATAGAGAACTCACGGTTCCAGAGGAACTGTTCGCTGAACGACAGAGGTAACTGTGAATTCTCCGTCGATTCCATATCGCGTTCCTGCAACTCATAATAATTGCGGGTCATCTCCGTATTGAACGCCACATTCTGCGGCAGCCAGTTCAGTCCGAAACGCTTCAGGATATCGAGCCACTTGCTCTTGTTCTTCAACTTTTTGAAAGGTTCCCATGACTTATAGACCGGAGTCCAGGAATAGTCGAGCGAACCGCGCCAGTTGTCTTCATTCTCATAGACCGTAGTCTCACCCTGCGTATGCTGGTGGGAATGACTGTAGGAGAACGAGAAGTTGGCAGGGTCATAAGGCATCGGATGGCGCTTGGTGGCAATTCCGACACGGGCATTGGAGATGGAGAAGTTGGTATTCACCACCTTCGTCACGGCAATATTCTCGATGGAATCCCGCTCAGCCTTGGAGCCAGTGGCATCCAGTGCATCTTGAAGTTCCATATCCGTATCCAGCGGATTGTATTTCGGTGAAGTCTTCTCTTTGGTCACACTATAATATAAAGGTATGCTCACCTTTGCTTTGTCAGGGAAGAACTTACCCATTTCCAAGCTCGTAGTCACGCTGTACGAACCATAACTGTCAGTACTGCGACTTGCCACCTTGTCTTCCAGTCCACCGAATCCCTCGCTGGTATAACGGCCGGTGGCATTGACACTACCCCAGTCAGACAACTGTACATTCAGATTGGCATTCGCAGCCCATCCGCCCTTGTTGTTATGTTCCAGAAGTCGGAGTTCGTTGACCCAGACTTCACCGCTCTTCACATCACCGGAGTTGTTGCGAATACCGATCATCATGGTCTTCACTTCACCCAAAGTAGGATTACCCACCAAGGTCATCTTGTTGTTCGGATGATTGCTGTCATAAGCCACGAAAGGCCGCGAGAACGAAGCCATGCCCATTGCCTTAGCCTTGTTGCGCTCCTTCTTCAGGGCGGTGAACACACTCATCTGGATATCGAGCATATTTTCCTCAGGCCATACAGCCTTGCAGTCTTCCAATGAACGGCGACTGTACTTGCCTTCCGGAGTCAACTTCAGCGGAATCTCATACTCATAATAGTTGTTCTTATAGTCATTACCCAGACGGATGAACACAGAGAGCTGGTTGTCTCTCAGGTCGGTGGTGTTCTGAGCCAGTGCATTGGCATGGGTAAACATTTGGATGCGCTTGTACTGTCGCAGGTCGAGGGTGGTGTTCTTGTAAACCGCCTTAGCCTCACCGGAACTCAGATTCTTGACCACAAGGCTCAACGCCTGCTCATTCTCCTCCACCAACTGAGGTTGTGAAGGGTCCTGACCACGACGGATGCCAGGAGGAAGCACATAGTTGACCGGAGTCTTCTCGGCATTTTCCTCGATGCTCACCGCACTTGCTTCCAGTGTACCACCATTAGCAGCACCGAGCGGCTGGTCGTAAGTACGCCAAGTGCCACGTACCAGATCCAGGGTTCCGAAACGCATCACGATAGGCTTCTCAAAATTGGTAAGGAACATACGCATGAAGCGGATGCTGGAGAAGTCATTGATATTTCCCACCTTCGATTCATACTGATCTACTGGGATACGGAACTGGTACCAGGTAACCGTCTCATTCTTCGTTCCGTTAGGCAAACTTGGTGTATATTCCCGTTTGTCAACAATATAGTTCTTGCCCACCACGAGGTCTTCCGGACGGATGCTGACATGATACTGGAAATACTTCTCATATTCATTGAGGGTGTAGTCCTGGTTGATATCTTCCACATCCGGTGTAGATTTATAGGAAGTATCATAGCTCTCAGTACGGCTGTCGCTATCCGGAGAGTTACCCTGCGGATTGTTGATGAATTTGTAGCGGTACAAGATAGGAGCCTGCATCTGATCCCAGTCAGAACCACGGTAATAGTGATAATCATCACGGGCAGGGTCAGCAAAGATACTGTCGAAAACCGCCTGGTTTACCTTACCCTGTATCTGGTCGAGGTAGGCGCTGCGATAGAACTCCTGTTCCTCGGCATCAGTAAGTCCGTTGAAACCCACATCCTGCAAGGCACGGCTTCCACTGGTTGTGGCAAAGGCATAAGTAACCGTACTCTGCGTAGGAATCTTACCCCACTGGGAGTAGGTAAAACTGTTGCTGCCATCCACAGGTATTCCGCTCTCGTAGAATTTCTTTCCGTCACGGAGAATATCCTCACTGATTTCTCCTAAGTTGATATAGAAATCACCGCCATAGAGACGGGCATCAGGCTGCTGATTGCTATAGATGAATGGGTCCAGCATCCAGAATTCGATATATTCCACATTCGCCTGCTCAAAGTCATTCGTATCCAACTTGCGCATCATACCACCCCAGTGCTTCTGAGGATTGGCAAGAGTTCCGTCCGCCTGGAGATCAGTCACATTGAAGTTGTACGGACCACGCTCATTCGGATAGAAGGCAATGTTCATCGCATTCACCGTACTCGTCTCCGTACTGTAAGTCTGTTGCTGACGAAGTGGGAACAACTCTCTCATGTAGATGGCTCTCACATAGTGATTGCTCAGCTGGTTGAGGTCGCTCTTGATATGTCCTGGAGTCAGCGTACTACCCTTTCTGTTGAAAAGCGGATCGATTGTGTACCAGGCCATCTGGCTTCTGTTGAATCCACTTGTCAATCCCGTCTTGTCCTTATTTTCAGGGAACATGGAAGGAACGCTGGAGAGGAACCAAGAGGTAGGAGTCATCACATCAATACTGCTCTTGGTGGACTCGAAATCATCCAGATAAGAAGCGTTATCCTGCGTTCCGCTCGCCTGTCCGGCAATCAGTTGGGCAAACTCTCCAGTAAAGGAAATCTGCGATGGTTGGGTAAGATGCAGGAACGGAATCTTGTCGAGCACATTCGTCAGCCACTGACTTTCCTTCTTCCAGTTGACATTGATACCCCAGAGGGTATTCTTCACCGGTTCCTCTCCCATAGCCACCTTGGTGAGGAGCGGTTGTTCACTCAAATGCTGGAACGTACCGCTCAGTTGGAAATTCTTCGAGAAGTCGTATTCCCAGTTGAGTCCAAACATCGTCTTGCGCATCATACCATAGTCGGTATTGCTTTCAAGCGAAACATTGACGGGTGTTCCTGCATCGATGATGCTCTGATTGAGAATCGTCACTTCACCGGCATTGTAATCTACAGAATAGTCAGAACCTTCAGTGAGCGTAACACCACCGGCAGTCACCATCACCGAACCCTGCGGAACATTGTATGCTCCGAGGGAAATGACATTGGAAGAAGAACCCTTGAACTGCCCCACCAGCAGGTACTTGTTCTTCTCGGCTATCTGTTTGGCTACCGTCTTCGTACTGTCATAAAGAGCCGTAAAGGCATATTTCTCCGCCTGTTCATCAGCCACGCCCTTACTCTTCAGATATTCGTACATATAACTACCTAAATGTTCTACTTTAGGAATGAAGACACTTCCGTTGGAAAGCGTATAACGCTCTACGTAGTCGTAGTAACCATTGCTATGATCATTGTTA
>CAMBBY010000048.1 GCA_945863825.1 uncultured Prevotella sp.
ATTCGCCTTAGTCTCGTGGGCTCGGAGATGTGTATAAGAGACAGGGGTACCGGCGACATCTCTCACCGCTGGGAAACCATGCCATCATGGAACACCTCCGGCGACTTGCAGAGGTCTATCGCCTTTGATGGTGAGTACTACTATACCACCTCTTCCGTAGAGTTGGGTAAGTTCTGGAAGTACGACAAGAACGGTAAGTTCATCGAGCAGTTCTCTATACCAGAGATGTATTACAAGCTCTACGACCTTGCCTTCGACGGCCGCTACTTCTACGGCAGTGACTGGTCTAACCGTATCTTCAAGCTCGATTTCGACAACCATCGCATCGTGGATGTCATCACCGTGGGTGGTGTTTCCGACCTGAAGATTACCCACTGTACCTACGATCCAGCCTACGACGGCTTCTGGATTGGTACCTTTACAACCATCGGATTGGTTGACCGCAAGGGTAAGTTTATCCGTAAGATGGCTGCCTTGACTACTGATGGCAACATCGCTGTCTATGGTTCTGCCTACGATAACGTAACTCCTGGAGGTCCATACCTCTGGTTGTCTGATATGACTGCTGAGTCTTCAGATAAGTTTGATAAGCTGCAGCTCCGTCAGTATGATATCGCCAAGGGTGTATTGACTGATGTGAAGCACGTATTGACCGATGTTCCTGGTTATGTATTGGGTGGTCAGGCCACTGGTCAGAACTATGTCTGCGGTCTGTTCTCTTCTATGGATGTAGTTCCAGGCAAGTTGGTTCTGATGGGAATACTCAACCAGAGTCCTAACCTGGTATTCAACTATACCCTGGCAGAGACTAACAAGTGGCTTAACCTCTCTCCTAAGCATGGTACGCTGGAGCCGGGTGCTGAGCAGGTAATCAACGTAGGTCTCGATGCTCTGGAGGCAAAGAAGGGCGACAGCTATGCAACAACAGCTACTCTGTTCACCAACCCAGAGTTGGAAGCACAGACCATCAGCTTCAACCTGAATGCCACATCTGAGTCTTCTACTCCACGTCCGTTGAGCCTGAAGGCTGAGCCTAAGGCTGCCTCTGCCGTACTCACATGGGCTAAGGGCAATGGTGCTGCCGTGGCAGATGGATATAATGTATATCGCAACCACGTGAAGGTGAATGCCACTCCAGTGAAGGAGATGCAGTTCACGGATACCAAGCTGGTTTATGGCAAGTATTCTTATCAGGTGACAGCGGTTTACAATGGCAAGGAGTCGGCAAAGAGCGATTCTGTGGTTGCCTTCGTCAGCGATGGTGCTCAGTATTATGCTCCTCTCAACCTGACTTCAAGCATCAAGAACAACAAGAATGTTCACCTGAACTGGGATTCTCCATTGTTAGAGGCTGCCCATCGTGATACCATGAGCTGGGCTACCGGCAAGCACGAGGATGAGCTGGGTCTGGCTTCAGGCGGTTACTTCTTCGCAGGTGCCAAGTGGGATGCTGAGGATTATATTCCTTACCGCAACAAGAAGGTTTCTTCTGTTTCCATCCAGTTGGTTAACACGGTTACCTATCTTGCACCTCGTATCTATGAGGATGGCAACATCATCTACAGCAAGAAATATAGAGGCGAAATCAAGTATGACGGTTCATTCACCGATATTCCATTGGATAAGGATATTATCCTGAAGCCAGGACATTCTTATATCTTCGCATTCCAGATCATGAACGATGCGGATGTACATCCTCTGAGTCTCGACGACAGCAAGGCTGTGAACGGCAAGGGTAACTTGCTCTCTGTAGATGGCAAGAACTGGTTTACTGCAGCTGAGTCTGCCATTAGCGGTAACTTGAACATCCGCGTAAACGTGGGTCCTAACAGCAACGATACTGAGGCAACCCCTATGGGTTACAACATCTATCGTGATGGCGTGAAGGTGAACAGCACTCCTGTGGCTGGTCAGTCATTCGATGACGTTCTCTCTAACGCAGGTACCTACAGCTATCAGGTAACATCTGTATATGCTGATGGCGGTGAGTCTGAGTTTGGCGGCAAGACTTCTGTTGAGGCTTATGCCATCGAGAACCAGACGGCTCCTCATCATCTGGATGCTACTGTAACCCGCAACCGCGACATCTCACTCCGTTGGGATGCTCCTACCGTTTCAGAGATGTCAATCCCTGCAGATGTGGCTAAGCGTCCTGTAACAACCGATGCTGATGCGCCTGAGTTCGTAAGAGAATTCGACGGTGCGAAGTCTTCTATGGCTGTGGCTACCGACGGCAAGTACATCTATACCTCTATCTATAACGAGGATGGTAGAATCGATGTATTCTCTATGGATGGCAAGAAGGTGAAGAGCTGCGTGGTAAGCGATATCGACGGTATCCGTAACCTGGCTTACGATGGTCAGTATCTCTATGCAGGCGACTACAGCACCAAGATGCACGTCATCAATCCTGTTACCATGAAGTTGATGAAGAGCATCGATATCTCTGAGTACTCACGCCACTTGGCTTACATCCCAACACTGGATGGCGGCAAGGGCGGCTTCGAGGTTGGTGACTGGGAGACCAGCATCTACATGGCTAAGGATGGTAGCAAGTTGGCTACAGGTCCTGTCCTGAAGGGTGCTTCCGGCACAGCTTACTACGATGGCAAGCTCTATGCTTTCGAGCAGGGCAATGAGGCGAATGCCTATACCATCGGCATCTATGATATGGCAAGCGGTGAGCGTGTAGGCTCGCTCGATATGGGCAAGTATCTTGAGATTGACAACATCTCTTCTTACAAGGCAGGTGGTATGTCTTCGTTCGTATCTCCTGAGGGCATCACTTACATGTTGCTCGCTCTGCAGCGCCAGGGTGCTGCTACCAAGTTCGTCGTTCTGGATATGGGTGGCTTGAACACTGTGGCAGGTTACAATGTATATCGCAATGGCGAAAAACTGAATGGCGAACCTCTTACTCGTCGTTTCTATCAGGAGACTATGAGCCAGGAGGGCAATTACGACTACAGCGTAGAGACCGTTTATATTGATGGTACTACTTCGGCTAAGTCGGCTGTTGCCACAGCTACTATCGTGGCTTCTGGTGAGGCTAAGGTTCCTGAGAATGTACAGGCAGTGCAGTCAACCTATGGTTACAACGTGCTCCTCTCGTTCAAGGATCCTGATATGTACAAGGCTGCAGCTTCCGTGAACTCATTCGAGTCTTCTGTAGATGGTACAGAGGTATTCGGTGCTGAGGGCGAGAGCTACAAGTCAAACTGGATGGTAAGTTCCGACTACTCATTCGATGGTAGCAAGTCGATTGTTGCCGGTCAGAAGGCTGAGGCTTTCGGTGTCGTGAAGGCAGAGAATATGAAGTATGTTCGTCTTGCAGCCAGAAATGCTGATGACCATAAGGGTGATGGAACATTCGATATCTACTATTCTGTAGGTGGTACTCATCGTGACAACTTCATCCGTCTGCAGACTGTGACAACCACAGAGCAATGGCAGGATGTGATGTGCGAGTTGCCTGAGGGTACAGAGTACATCGGCTTGGCTAAGGCTGCGGGTAATCCAGACCAGTATATCGACGGTGTAAGCTTCTACAAGGAGGCACCTCAGACCGACTGCTACGGATTCGACATCTATCGCAACGGCGAGAAGATTACAGCTTCTCCGGTACAGGGCATCTCTTACGTAGATCACAACCTTTTGATTGGTCATTATGATTATCAGGTGAAGCTGGTTACCAAGAACTCTGCCGAGAGTGAGTTGAGTGATGCAGTAAGTCTCGATCTCTATTATGACAATGGTAGTCTGGCTCCAACCTCTCTGCGTGTAGAGAACAATGGTGGTACCAGAAACCTGACCTGGCAGACTCCTGCTCTGGGTGAGCCTATCTACTTGCGTTGGCACAATGGCAACTGCTACGATGCTGCCGGTCAGCCTAACGGTGGTGCCTTCTTCGCAGGAGTCAACTGGTTTGCTGAGGATTTGAAGGATTACGGTCATCTGGCATTGAGTGATGTAGAGGTTTACATCAATCAGATTCCTGATGCTCTTTATGTATTGGTATATCAGAACAACACGTTGGTTCGCCAGCAGTTTGTTCCAAGCCTGAAGGAGTATGCCTTCAATACCATTCATCTTGACGAGCCACTCCCAATCGACCCTACCAAGAGTCTCCGTGTGGCAGTATATGTAGAGCACAACCAGATTACAGTGCCTCTGGGTTACGATAAGGGCCCTGCTCGCAGTGGCCGTGGCGACCTTTATTCTTCTGATGGTATCTCATGGAGTACGATGGAGGATTCAGGTACTGATATCGATGCCAACTGGAACATTTCCATCGGTTTGAGTCCATACTCTCCTGCTACTTCCATGAAGGCAAGAAAGCTGGGTGCTGATGTTCTCTCATTCAAGCCAAAGGCGAATGTATCTGCTGCACCTTTGAAGGTGGCTCATGTGGCTCAGGGCTCAACTTCTCAGAAGAATGCCTTCTTGGGTTACAATGTTTACCTCAATGGTGATAAGTTGAACAACGACTTCATCTCTGGTAATTCATACACAGATAATTCTTCTGTTGTTGGCAATTATCTTGAGTATCAGGTAGCTGCCGCTTATTCTGTTACTGGTGAGCAGTATTCTAACAAGGTGACTCTTGTTGTTACTGGCATCGATGGTGTAACAGCCGATAAGTTGAAGATTACTATTGCTGGCAGCACATTGCGTATTGTGGGTGCTCATGCAGGTGACAAGGTAGCTGTTTATGCTACTGATGGTAAGTTGGTAGTAAATAGTGTTGTAACCGACGATTATGTTCAGAACATTTCATTGTCATTATTGCCAGCCGGCACATACATCGTGAAGGTAGGTCATGATACCGTGAAGGTTCGTGTATCTCGTCGATAAGATTCGATTATAAACAAAAAAAGAAGGGTGTGTCATAACTACATGACGCACCCTTTTTCTATTTCTATTTTTCTACAAGCAATGCTAAATCATAATATTTTTCGACTACACTCCCTATTCTCCAAAATACTCTTTTAAATTTCCTTCTCTGCCCGGGTATATTTTTCTCCCTGCCCACGCAAGAATTTTTCCGTGGGCAGGGAAAAATAAAAGTGGGTACAGGGGAATTGCTTTCACATCGGAGGGTGTATCATGGAATTATGACACACCCTCTTCTTTGTTTTAACCAAATCCTCGATGATGAAGCGAGCCACCTCGTTTCGTGAGTAACGCTTGCTTGTTGAATTCGCGAACGGTCTTATAGTTCGAATTAAGTTAAATATTTATAAAAGTTTTGATTGAAAACTCGTAACTTACACATAATTAAATAAAAATGTGTAATTTTGCAGTCCGATTATTTCGGGGATACACTTAGAGTCCCCTGGACTGGTGTGTTAATAGCAATGTCCTGTGGCCGGGATTTGCGGTTAGAGAATCACCTGTCCGAAATAGTGAGTAAAAAGATTAAAAACGTTTTTTAGTAGTAATTTAAATTTTAAAATGGACACATTAGGTTTCAAGACTATCTCCGTAAACAAGGAGACAGCTAAGAAAGAGTGGGTTGTAATCGACGCAACAGACCAGATAGTTGGTCGTCTTTGCTCAAAGGTAGCAAAGTTGCTCCGCGGTAAGTACAAGCCAACTTTCACTCCACACGTAGATTGTGGTGACAACGTAATCATTATCAATGCAGCAAAGGCTGTATTCTCTGGTAAGAAAGAGACTGATAAGATTTACACACGTTACACTGGTTATCCTGGCGGTCAGCGCTTCAACACTCCAGCTGAGTTGCGCAAGCGTCCAGACGGTATGGATAAGATCCTTCGTCACGCTATCAAGGGTATGTTGCCAAAGGGTTCTCTCGGCCGTTCTTTGATGGACAACCTCTTCATTTACGATGGCACAGAGCACAAGCATGAGGCTCAGCAGCCAAAGGCAATTGATATTAACCAGTATAAATAATTAAGGTAGAATGGAAGTAATTAATGCAATTGGTCGCCGCAAGAGCGCTGTAGCTCGTGTTTACCTCACAGAGGGTACCGGTAAGATCACAATCAACAAGAAAGATATTGAGACATATTTCCCATCAGCAATCCTTCGCTATGTAGTAAAGCAGCCATTGCAGTTGCTCGAGGCTGAGGGTAAGTATGATATTAAGGCAAACCTCGACGGTGGTGGTTTCACCGGTCAGAGCCAGGCACTCCGCCTCGCTATCGCTCGCGCACTCGTTAAGATCGACGCAGAGGATAAGAAGGCTTTGAAGGATGCAGGCTTCATGACACGTGATTCACGTGCTGTAGAGCGTAAGAAGCCAGGTCAGCCAAAGGCTCGTCGTCGCTTCCAGTTCAGCAAGCGTTAATCTTTGGAAGTGAAGAACGAAGAGTGAAGAGTGAAGAATTCTCTTGCTTGATGTTCTTTATGGAAGCAGAAAGATTTAAAAAGTGCTGAGTAAAGAGGAAAAGGGTGTTGAATTCTTCACTCTTCGTTCTTCACTCTTCACTTAACTGAACAGTTTAGTATCTAAATCGGTGAGATTCCATTAATCGGGGACTACTCATCGACTGATTCTAGATTAGAATTCAAAAAGAAAGTAAACAACAATTAAACAAGAAAAGACAATGTCAAGAACAAATTTTGACCAGTTACTTCAGGCAGGTTGCCACTTCGGACACCTCCGTCGCAAGTGGAATCCAGCAATGGCTCCTTACATCTTCATGGAGCGTAACGGTATTCATATTATCGACCTCAACAAGACTGTAGCTAAGATTGACGATGCTGCAGAGGCTCTCAAGGCTATTGCCAAGTCAGGCAAGAAGATTTTGTTTGTCGCTACTAAAAAACAAGCTAAGGATGTAGTAGCCGAGAAGGCTGCTTCAGTTAACATGCCTTACGTTATTGAGCGTTGGCCAGGTGGTATGCTCACTAACTTCCCTACAATTCGTAAGGCTGTGAAGAAAATGGCAAACATCGACAAGTTGATGAACGATGGTACATTCTCTAACCTCTCAAAGCGTGAGTTGCTTCAGGTAAGCCGCCAGCGTGCTAAGTTGGAGAAGAACCTCGGTTCTATCGCTGACTTGACTCGCCTTCCAAGCGCACTCTTCGTTATCGACGTAATGAAGGAGCACATCGCAGTGAAGGAGGCTAACCGTCTCGGTATTCCTGTATTCGGTATCGTAGATACAAACTCTGATCCTAAGAATATCGATTACATCATCCCAGCTAACGACGATGCTAAGGATTCTGTAGAGGTAATCCTCTCTGCAGTTTGCGGTGCTATTGCTGAGGGTCTTGAGGAGCGTAAGGCTGAGAAGGCTGACGATAAGGCTGCTGCTGAGCAGAAAGATCAGCCTAAGAACTGTCTCTTATACACATCTCCGAGCCCACGAGACTAAGGCGAAT
>CAMBBY010000049.1 GCA_945863825.1 uncultured Prevotella sp.
GGAGAACAAGCCTGTGGCTGAACAGGATATCGGCCGACAGCTCCTGCAGGAGACTGCCGCATACGCGGAATCATCTGTCTGCCGCCGCAAGATGCTGCTCCATTATTTCGGAGAAGAATATGATGTGGAAAACTGCCACAATTGCGACAACTGTCTGCATCCTTCCGTGAAGTTTGAGGCTAAGGATGCCCTGATAGTGGTTTTGGAGGCTGTGGCTGCCGTGAAGGAAAACTTCCGTCAGGAGTACATCATCGATTTCGTGAAAGGCCGTGCCACCGACGACATCGTTTCCCACAAGCACGACAACCTGGAAGAGTTTGGAGCCGGTGAGGATATGGATGCCAAGGTATGGAATCCGGTAATCCGCCAGGCATTGATAGCCGGTTATCTCAAGAAGGATGTAGAGAACTATGGACTCTTGAAGTTGACTGCCGCCGGCAAGCGTTATCTGAAGAATCCAACCTCTTTCATGATCGTTGCCGACAAGGAGTTTAAGGACGATTATGTAGAGAGTGCTCACGAAGGCAGTAACAACGGAGAAGCACTGGATCCAACTCTCTTTGCTATGTTGAAAGACCTGCGTAAGAGTGTGGCGAAAAAGCGCAAGTTGCCACCATACGTCATCTTCCAGGATGTATCGCTGGAGCAGATGGCTACCATGTATCCGCACGACTTGCAGGAGTTGCAGAACATCCAGGGCGTGGGAGCTGGTAAGGCAAAGCGTTATGGCAAGGAATTCTGTAAGCTGATCCAGAACTATTGTATAGAAAATGAAATAGAGCGACCAGAGGAGTTGCGCGTGAAGACCGTTGCCAAGAAGTCATTGCTCAAGGTGAATATCATCCAGAGCATCGACCGACAGATCGACCTCGAAGATCTTGCCAGCGCCAAAGGTTTGGAGTTCGCTGATCTCTTGGACGAAATCGAGGCAATCGTGTATAGCGGAACCAAGTTGAATATCGATTATTTCATCGAAGGCAGGATGGATGACGACAAGATCGACGACATCTATGACTATTTCATGGAGAGCGAAACAGACGACTTGGATGCGGCACTCGATGAGTTGGATGAAGACTACACAGAAGAGGACATTCGACTGATTAGAATCAAGTTTTTGTCCGAACAAGCCAACTAATCACGTTAAATAGCATTAATAAGGTAAGATTTTCGTAAAAAGCGAACTCTATCTGAGAAATTATTGCTAAATTTGCACGCAATAAATTTTTAAAGGTTACAATATGTCATCATTTGTTGCAGATAAAATTGTAATGGACGGTCTCACTTACGACGACGTCCTTCTTATTCCTGCTTATTCTGAGGTACTGCCTAAAGAGGTAGAGTTGAAAACCAAATTTTCTCGTAACATCGAGTTGAATGTTCCATTCGTTACAGCAGCGATGGACACTGTTACCGAGGCTTCAATGGCGATTGCTATCGCCCGTGAAGGTGGTATCGGTGTGATTCACAAGAACATGACTATCGAGGAACAGGCTCGTCAGGTCGCTATTGTTAAGCGTGCTGAGAATGGTATGATTTATGACCCTGTCACTATCCGTCGTGGCAGTACAGTGAAGGATGCTCTTGATATGATGCATGATTATCATATCGGTGGTATTCCTGTAGTTGATGACGAGAATCACTTGGTTGGTATTGTTACAAATCGTGACCTTCGTTTCGAGCGTCATTTGGACAAGAAGATAGACGAGGTTATGACAAGTGAAAATCTTGTAACTACACATCTTCAGACAGACTTGATTGCAGCTGCCCAGATTCTTCAGGAAAATAAAATTGAGAAGTTGCCAGTAGTTGACAACGCTAATCATCTTGTTGGTTTGATTACCTATAAGGATATCACCAAGGCTAAGGATAAACCGATGGCTTGCAAGGATGAAAAGGGTCGTCTCCGTGTGGCTGCAGGTGTGGGTGTCACAGTAGATACTTTGGATCGTGCGAAGGCTTTGGTTGAAGCTGGAGCTGATGCTATCGTTATTGATACTGCCCATGGCCATTCTAAGGGTGTGGTTGAAAAACTGCATCAGGTAAAGGCTGCTTTCCCTAACGTAGATGTTGTCGTTGGTAATGTTGCAACAGGTGCTGCTGCTAAGTATCTGGTTGAAAATGGTGCCGATGGTGTGAAAGTAGGTATTGGCCCTGGTTCTATCTGTACTACTCGTGTGGTTGCCGGTGTAGGTGTTCCTCAGTTGAGCGCTATCTATGACGTATATTCTGCATTGCAGGGCACAGGTGTTCCATTGATTGCTGATGGAGGTCTCCGCTATTCAGGTGATGTCGTTAAGGCATTGGCTGCCGGTGGTAGCTGCGTAATGATTGGTTCACTTGTTGCAGGTACCGAGGAAAGTCCTGGTGATACAATTATCTTCAATGGCCGTAAGTTCAAGAGCTATCGCGGTATGGGTTCTTTGGAAGCTATGGAGCAGAAGAATGGTTCTAAGGACCGTTATTTCCAGGGTGATACAAAGGATGTGAAGAAATTGGTTCCAGAAGGAATCGCAGGTCGTGTTCCTTACAAGGGAACTGTTCAGGAGGTTATCTACCAGTTGATTGGTGGCTTGCGTTCAGGTATGGGCTATTGTGGTGCTGCCACTATCGGAAATCTTCACAATGCGAAGTTTACCCGTATTACTAATGCTGGTGTATTGGAGAGCCATCCACATGATATCACAATCACAAGTGAGGCTCCAAACTATAGTCGTCCAGAATAATTAATTTGATATGAAATTTTATGCGCTGATTTCTGCTATGCTTCTCTCGGGGAGCATAGCTTTTGCTCAAAATGATCCTACTGTTATGACGATTAACGGCAAGCCTGTTACTCGTTCTGAATTTGAGTACTCTTATAATAAGAACAACTCTAATGGCGTCATTGACAAGAAAACCGTAAAGGAGTATGTGGATTTGTTTGTCAACTACAAGTTGAAGGTTTTGGCGGCATTGGATGCGAAGGTGGATACCTTGACATCTTTTAAGAAGGAATTTGAAACATATAGAGATCAACAGGTGAGACCATCTTTTATCACATCGGATGATGTGGAGAAAGAGGCGCGTAAGATTTATAAAGAAACTCAAGAGCGTATAGATGGAGCAGGTGGTATGGTTAAGCCTGCTCACATCTTGATTTTACTTAACCAGAAAGCTACTCCTGCAGAACTGAATGCAGCTAAGGCAAAGGCTGATTCTATTTATAAGGTCTTGAGCCGTGGTGCTGATTTTGCTGAGTTGGCTAAGAAATATTCTGATGACAAGGGAACGGCTCAAAAGGGTGGGGAGTTGCCTTGGATTACAAGAGGTCAGACTGTAAAGGCTTTCGAGGATGCTGCTTATTCCATGAAGGTGGGTAAGTTGCATGCTCCTGTATTGTCTGAGTTTGGCTACCATATCATTAAATTGAATGGTAAGCAGAATTTCTTCCCTTATGACTCCTTGAAGAATGATATTTATCGTTTTATTGATGCAAGGGGTATAAGAGAAAAAATTATTGATGAGAAATTGGATTCTTTAGTTAAAAACGAGCAATCTTCTTCTGCCAAGGAAACTTTGCTGGAGAAGAAGGCTGAAGAGTTGTCTGCTAAGGATTCAGACTTGAAATATCTGATACAGGAATATCATGATGGTCTCTTGTTGTATGAGATCAGCAATCGTCTTGTATGGGATAAAGCGGCAAAAGATGAAAAGGGATTAGCCTCTTATTTTGCCAAGAATAAGAAAAAATATAAGTGGGAACAGCCTCGCTTTAAGGGTATCGCCTATCATGTGAAGAATGAAGCCGATATCAAGGCGGTTAAAAAGAGTGTAAAGGGTAAACCTTTTGCAGAATGGGCTGAAATCCTGCGTAATACTTTCAATAAGGATTCCGTGATTCGTATCCGTGTTGAAAAGGGTATATTTAAGAAAGGTGATCATGCATTGGTAGATAAGATGGTTTTCCATAAGGATACTACGGTGCAGGCTGTCAAGGATTATCCTTTTGATGCCACTTTTGGAAAAGTTCTGAAAAAGGCCCCAGAGGATTATACCGATGTGAAGGCTTTGGTTGTTGCCGACTATCAGGACCAGTTGGAGAAAGATTGGGTGGCAACATTAAGAAAAAAATATCCTGTATTTGTGGACGAGAAGGTCCTGGATACAGTCAATAAACATTAAAAAAGAAAATTCATGGATCTTGAAAATAAAATAGGGCTGGCATTTGTTGCTTTGTTGTTCTTGGTTGGTATTTCTGCTAATGCCAACAAAGCTTTGCGTGGTTTTGCTGCACAGGATGCTGACTCTTCTCAAGTGGATGCAACTCTTGCTGATAGTCAGGTGATCAATGAAGCAAGTGTTGTGGATGAGGTGATATGGGTAGTAGGTGACGAACCTATATTGAAGTCTGAGGTTGAGGCTACCCGTTTGCAAAGTGAGGCAGAAGGAATCAAGTATGCTGGTGATCCTGATTGTTCTATCCCAGAGCAGATAGCCCTTCAGAAACTGTTCTTGCACCAGGCGGCAATCGATAGTATTGAAGTATCGGAGTCGGAGGTGATGAATGGTATTGATGAGCAAATCAATTACTGGGTTTCGCTGGCGGGTTCTCGTGAGAAATTGGAGGAATATAGAAAGCAGAGTATTTCACAGATGCGCCAATCCATGCATGATGATTTCAAGAATCGCCAGCTGATTCAGAAGATGAAGGAAGAATTGGTCAAGGATATCAAGGTTTCTCCTGCACAGGTGAGACAGTATTTCAAGAATCTTCCTGCCGACAGCATACCTTTTGTGCCAACAGAAGTGGAGGTGGAAATCTTGACCAACCAGCCTAAGATTTCCATGGAGGAAATCACTCGTGTCAAGAACGAGCTGCGTGAATTTACAGATCGTGTCAATAAGGGTGAAACTTCTTTTGCCACTTTAGCACGTCTTTATTCTGAAGATCCAGGCTCTGCACGCATGGGTGGTGAAATGGATTATGTAGGTCGTGGTATGTTGGATCCTGCATTTGCCAATGTAGCGTTCAACTTGACTGACCCTAAGAAGATTTCCAAAATCGTAGAGTCTGAGTTCGGTTTTCATATCATCCAGTTGATTGATAAACGAGGTGATAAAATCAAGGTCCGTCACATCCTTCTGAAGCCAAACGTATCTCAGGAGGCCATTGACAAGTCTTTGTCAAGATTAGATTCAATTGCTACCGACATCAGAAACAAGAAGTTTACATTCGAGGATGCAGCTACAGTCATTTCTGATGATAAGGATACCCGTTCCAACAAGGGTTTGATGGCCAATACAACTCAGGGAGGAACCCGTACATCCCGATTCCAGTTGAAAGATCTTCCTACAGAGGTGGCTCGTGCCATTGATACGATGAAGGTAGGAGAAATCTCCGCACCTTTCACCATGATTAATTCCAGAGGTAAGACAACTTGTGCTATCGTGAAACTTCTCAATAAAGTGGAAGGACATCGTGCTACCATTACTGAGGATTTCCAGGTGATGAAGGATGTCGTCTTGGCTAAAGAACGTGAGAATACTTTGCATGATTGGGTGGTTGATAAGATAAAGCGTACTTATGTGCGCATGAATGATCGCTACAAAAATTGTAAATTTGAATATCAAGGTTGGGTTAAATGATGACTAAGAATTTTCTCAATAATAATAACAGGCATAGAATCAAGCTCCTGCTGATTCTATGCCTATTTGGATTTTGTTTGGTGCAAGCCATGCAGAGCCCCAAGAAAAAGGTGAAGCGCCCACAAGGCGACCGTGTTTACCTTCTTCATGCGGATGTGCTGAAGTATGATATGTTTGGTAGTAATCCTGATGCACAGATTGTCAAAGGTAAGGTCTCGTTCCTTCATCAGGGGGCGCATCTTACTTGTGACAGTGCCTATTTTTACCAAAACACCAATTCGGTGAAAGCGTTCGGTCATGTGCATTTCCGTCAGGGTGATACTTTGTCCTTGGTTTGTGACAGGGCAGAATATGACGGTTTGATGCAGATGATGAGAGCCCGCAAAAATGTGGTTCTGCACCATCGCAGACAAGTCCTCCGTACCGATAGCTTGGATTATGACCGTTTGTATGAAATGGCCAATTTCTTTGAAGGTGGAACGCTGATTGACGGTAAGGACCGCCTTGTATCAGATTGGGGTGAATATCATACAAAGACCCGAGAGGCTAAGTTTGTCTTCAATGTGAAACTCCGTAGCGGAAAGGACCTGGTGACTACCGATACCTTATATTATGATGTAAGGAAATCAACTGCCCACATGGTAGGTCCTTCCAGAATTGTCTCCGGCTCCAGTGTGGTTAATACCAAGGATGGCTATTATAATACCAAGACAGATCGTGCCCGGTTGTATGGCCGCTCCACTTTAGTGGATAAGGACAAGACCATTACGGGTGATAGTCTTTACTATGTGAAAGACGGAAACAGTCAGGGCTTCGGTAATGTGATTTACAATGATAAGAGAAACCGCAATACCCTTCACTGCAACTATTTGCGTTATAATGAAAAGACAGGATATGGTTTTGCCACCCGCAATCCGGTAGCCATTGATTATTCACAGAAGGATACTTTGTGGGTGCATTCAGATACCATGAAGATTTATACCTTCCATATCAATACCGATTCTGTTTATCGCAAGGTGCATGCCTACAGCAAGGTGCGAGCTTACCGACAGGATGTCCAGGCGGTTTGTGATTCCATGGTATTCAATTCCCAGGATTCATGCATGACCATGTATAAGGACCCGATTGTATGGAATCTGAATCGTCAACTCCTTGGAGAAGAAATCAAGGTTTACATGAATGACTCTACGGTGCGCATGGCTCATGTCATCGGACAGGCACTCTCTGTGGATGTGATGCCAGATAGCGTGCATTTCAATCAGGTAACTTCCAAGGAGATGAAGGCTTACTTTGAAAACGGACAGGCACGGATGGGCGAGTCTATCGGTAATGTCCAGACCATCTATTTTCTTACCAATGATAAGGATAGCTCACTGGTTGGCATGAATTATATGGAGACCGATACGATGAGAATGTACTTGTCTCCAGAACGTCAGTTGCAGAAAATATGGTCAAATAAGTCTGTAGGCACATTCTATCCGATTACCCAGGTGCCGCCAGCCAAGTTGAAACTCCCTAATTTTGCTTGGTTTGACGATATCCGCCCCAAGGATAAAAATGATATTTTCGTATGGAGAGGCAAGAAGCAAGACCAGCAGTTGAGGGTAATCAAGCGCCATGCTGCGCCTTTGCAGGTTCTTTCCAGTAAAAAGAGCGAGATGCCCGTGAAGACCTGTCTCTTATACACATCTCCGAGCCCACGAGACTAAGGCGAATCT
>CAMBBY010000050.1 GCA_945863825.1 uncultured Prevotella sp.
CTACACAAGGAGTATCGTCGGCAGCGTCAGATGTGTATAAGAGACAGTAGCTGGATAACGGAAGAATAATATCAGGCAGCAATATGCTTTATATGTATAGCAATATACTCGCATATGATGACTGCTGAAAGACATGATGAAATTTTAGCCTTGGGAGTAGTGATACTTTCAAGGCTTTCTTTTTTCATCGGATTTCACGAAGTTTTCTTGCTCATACGATTACTCACGGAATTTCCCCTCTTTTTCCTCCTTTATGATTCCATGATTTTCATTTCTATTTTCAATTCTAAAAATATGTTGCGAAGGCTAAATTAGTATTTGTGTTCGTACACAATCCTTTGATGTATATCAAAAAAATGTTAGAAAGCTGCAAATTTATTCATAAAAATATTGTGGGTTCCAAGAAATGTAGTACCTTTGCCTCAGAAAAATAAGTTTTAGGTTTTTAGTTAGGTAATAAATTGTTCTAGGTTTAGTTTTTTAAAAGGTAGGTTATTAAGATTGTAATTCAAGGACGACAGGTGTTAGAAGAAAAGGTAAATAAAGATTGTTTATTCAAGGACGACAAATAGGTTAGGTTAGTTTTCATAAAGGTGAAAGTATGTATTTTAGGAATATTGATTGAAAGTAATAATTATTTATGTTAATAAGAAATGGCGGTTCCTCAACATGGAGTCGCCATTTTCCGTGTATTTTGTTTTGACGTAAATCGATAAAAGAATAGATAGAAAATATAAATAAGAAATATGCTATATAGTAAGAAAACAGAATATCTGATGGAGTCGATTCGTTCGGGTAGAACGATGGCACGTAGCGAGAAACTCAATCTGATTGTGGGATTGAGTATCCCGTCTATGTTGGCACAGATTTCCACCGTCCTGATGTTTTTTATTGATGCCTCTATGGTTGGTCATCTGGGTGCTGAGGCTTCAGCCAGTATCGGTCTGATAGAATCTACCACATGGTTGGTTGGCAGTTTGCTGAGTGCGGCTGCCACAGGATTCTCAGTGCAGGTAGCTCATTTTATCGGAGCCAATGATTTTGTGAAGGCGCGTCAGGTCTTTCGCCATGCCTTGATTTGTGGACTGGCTTTCAGTGTGTTCCTCTCGCTCATAGGAGTGGGAATACATTCACATCTTCCATACTGGTTGGGTGGTGGTGCTGATATCGCTTCAGCATCTTCTGGTTATTTCCTGATATATTCCTTGGTGCTTCCCTTCGTGTATCTTTATCATACTTCAGAGATGATGCTCAAGTCGGCAGGTAATATGCATACGCCGAGCGTGATGGCTATACTGGTGTGTATTTGTGATGTAATTTTCAATTATATTTTCATTTATATCTGCAAATTCGGGGTTGTGGGTGCAGCTATGGGTACAGCCTTGGCATATATCTGTATTTCACTACCCAATCTCTATCTGTCGGCTTGTAAGAACCGGATGCTTAATCTCCGTCAGGACCATGTGCGTTTTCATTGGGTAAAGGAATATGTGCAGAGAGCCTGCAAGATCAGCATCCCTATCGCCATACAGAATATTCTGATGAGTGGAGCACAGATTGTGAGCACCATGATTGTAGCACCATTGGGTAACATAGCCATTGCTGCCCATTCTTTTGCGATTACTGCAGAAAGTCTTTGCTATATGCCTGGTTATGGTATCGGTGATGCTGCTACTACTCTGGTAGGACAGACTCATGGGGCGGGGCGCATAGACCTGTGCAGGAACTTTGCTTATATGACCGTTGGCCTTGGTATGTTGGTGATGGCATTGATGGGAGTCATCATGTATGTCTTTGCGCCAGAAATGATAGGAGTGCTTTCTCCTGTGGAGGCCATCCGACAGTTGGGTACTACCTGTCTGCGCATCGAAGCATTTGCCGAACCGTTCTTTGCTGCGAGCATCGTGACCTATTGTGTCTGTGTGGGAGCAGGTGATACATTCAAGCCTGCTGCTATCAATCTCGGTACCATGTGGCTCGTGCGACTCACTCTTGCCTACGCCTTATCCAAAAGCTACGGATTGGAAGGTGTGTGGATTGCGATGGCTACGGAACTTACTTTCCGTGGAGTTCTCTTCCTCATACGCCTTTTCCGCGGTTCTTGGATGAAGAGCTTTCAGGTGCATGGATAAAGGACTTCCGATTCTTTGAGTTAGTGCATGATTTTCCAGGCTAAAGTGTGAAAATAGCGATACAAGCGTGAAAATGAGGGATAAAGAGTGAAAAAAACTACAAAATATTTGTTTTCTCCCTTTAATTATGTTATTTTTGCATTCTGAAAGCTACCCAAAGGCGTGGGGATTTCGTTTTATACTATAAATGTATATTCAGAAAATATCCATTTTCTATAATATGTATGTGTATAGATTAAATAATAAAATGTAAGTAATAATTCTAACATAATAATAAAACATGAGATTAAAGCAGTTTTTTGTAGCGGCAGTGATGCTGCTGGCTACAGGCTCAATGGTGGCACAGCAGATGCCTCAGGTTCCTGTTGACAAGGACGTGAGAATCGGTCACCTTGACAACGGCCTTACCTACTACATTCGTCACAACAATTTCCCTGAGCATGTAGCTAGTTTCTACATTGCACAGAAGGTTGGTTCTATTAATGAGAATGACGACCAGCGTGGTTTGGCTCACCTCTTGGAGCACTTGGCTTTCAATGGTTCTGAGCATTTCCAGGGCAATAGCCTTCAGAACTATCTTCAGAGCATTGGTGTGGAGTATGGTAAGAATTTGAATGCTTACACAAGTATCGACAAGACCGTTTATTATTTTACCGACGTACCAACTACTCGTACTACAGCCGTAGATTCTTGTATGCTCATCCTCAAGGATTGGAGCAATGGTATCTCTCTTACCCAAGAGGCTATCGACAATGAGCGTGACGTTGTACACAATGAGTACCGTATGCGTATGGTAGGTCAGCAGCGTATCATGGAGCGTTCACTTCCTGCACTTTATCCTGGCAGCAAGTACGGTTATCGTATGCCAATCGGTCTGATGAGTATCATTGATGGTTGCGATCCTGAAACCCTCCGTGCTTACTATCGCAAATGGTATCGTCCGGACAACCAAGCTGTCATCGTTGTAGGTGATGTGGATGTTGATCACATAGAGGCACAGATCAAGAAACTCTTCAGCGGCATCAAGGTTCCTGCTAATGCAGCAAAGGTAATCCCTGAGTTGGTTCCTGACAATGATACAGCTATCTATGTAGTTGACAAGGACAAGGAGCAGAACTACGATGTGGCTATGATCAGCATGAAGCACGATGCTACACCAGACTCTTTGAAGGGTAGTCTCAATTACTTCGCTACTTCTTATGTTCAGAGTGCAATTGCCAGCATGCTTAGCTCTCGTTTGGGCGAAAAATCATTGGAGGCTGACTGTCCATATCTCCAGGCTGGTTGTGATAATGGCAGCTACTTGGTTTCCCGCACAAAGGATGCTTTCAGTCTTACTGCAGTTGCCAAGCCTGGCAAGATGCTTGAGGCTTATGCAGCTGTTCTCCGTGAGGCTAAGCGTGCTAAGGACTTCGGTTTTACGGCTACTGAGTACGTTCGCTATAAAGAGGATTTCATGAGCGGTTTGGATAAGATGTATTCTAACCGTGATAAGATGAAGAATGAGCAGTTTACTTCTCAGTATGTAGATCATTTCATCTCTAATGAGCCAATTCCTTCTGTAGAGGATGAATATCAGATCTATAAGATGCTGGTTCCAAGTATTCCTGTTGAGGCTATCAATGCTTATGCCAAGGAGTTGATTTGCGAGACTGATACCAACTTCGTAACACTTCTGATGATGCGTGATGCTGAGGGTGCTGTTTATCCAACACAGCAGCAGTTGGCTGACGTCGTAAAGCAGGTGCGTGGTGAAAAGCTCGAAGCTTACGTTGATAATGTAAAGCAGGAACCATTGATGACAGAGCTTCCTAAGGCTGGTAAAATCAAGAAGACTACAGAGAATAAGCTCTTCGGTTACAAGATGCTTACCCTCTCTAATGGTGCCAAAGTAGTGCTCAAGAAGACTGACTTCAAGAACGACGAGGTACAGTTTGCTGCCACTGCCGATGGTGGTACTTCTGCTTTCGGAACAAAGGATCTCAACGAGGTGAAGATGATGGGTGCCTTGATGAACTCAAGTGGTTTGCGTGGCTTTACCAATAATGATCTCGAGAAGATTTTGGCTGGTAAGATTGCTTCTTGCGGATTCAGTGTTTCAAAATACCGTCATGGTTTGGCTGGTGGCTCAACTCCAAAGGATTTGGAGACTTTGATGCAGCTCATCTATTTGAAGCTCACTAATCTGACTAAGGACGAGAAGGCTGTCAACAACCTGATCAACAATCAGGTAACAGCACTCGCTAATCGTAGCAACAATCCTCAGGCTGTATTCCAGGATTCATTGACCAGTACTCTCTATCCTGGTAATCCAGTATTCCGCACAATGACAGTGGATGAGGTGAAGAGTGTAAACTACGATCGCGCACTTGAACTCGGTAAGCAGCTTTTCGGTAATGCGAAGGATTATACTTTCTTCTTTGTCGGCAACTTCGATGAGGCTAAGATTCTTCCTCTTATCGAGCAGTATATCGCTTCTTTGCCAAGCAACGGAAAGAAATTTAAGAACGTAGAGACATTGCCAGTGAAGGGTGAAGTTGTCAACAAGTTTACCAAGGCAATGGAGAATCCACAGGATGTAGCTGTTGAGATCTGGTGCTCAGAGGCTCCTTATACATTGCGCAACTCAGTTCTTGCTGATATCGCAGCCCGTGTTATCAATATGGATTACAACCGTAATATCCGTGAGAAGTTGAGTGCTGCTTATTATGCAGGTGCTGATGCTATGGAAAGTGTAAAACTTGATGGCAAGACCATGCGTGTAGGCTTTACTGGTAATGCAATGATGAACCCAGACAAGTCTAAGGATGCTATTCCTTACTTCTATTCTGGCTTGAAGGATGCGATGGAGCAGCCTAATCTGGATGACCTCCAGAAGGTGAAGGAAATCCTTCTGAAGCAGGCTGATGTAAACTGTAAGCAAAATGGCTATTGGATGGGTGTTATCTCTGAGTATCTGCTTTATGGTATTGATACTCATACCAATTACAAGAAGGAGGTAAGCTCTGTAGATGCAAAGGCAGTGAGCGATTTCCTCAAGAATGTAGTGATGAAGGATGGCAACCACGTAGAGGTTATCATGCATGCAACAAAGGCTGGTGAGGCTAAGTAACAAGAAAAATGTCACATAAATATATGAAATCCCGATACAATTGTTGCTGTATCGGGATTTTTTTGTTCCTTTGTCCACAAATTAGAGAGTTTTGTGAAAGGTAAGTTTTATGTTTTAATTTAAAAGTAAATGAATTTAAAGCAAATGATTTTCAAGACAATGAATTTCAATTCGATGAAGCGAATTGTTTTGGCGCTTATGCTGATAAGTGTAAGCATGGTGAGTGTGCAGGCACAGCTTCTTTACAAGATCAGTAAGGACAGTACCAATCTGAAGCCTTCCTATATCATGGCGTCCAACCGACTCATGAATCCTATGGGTGTTGTCAGTCTGAGTGGTGAGTTGAAGGAAGCACTTACTAATACCGATCAGATGTATTTCGAGGTAAACAAGGCGGCTTATCAAGAAACCATCAATGACGCAAAGAAACTGGCTGACGGCAAGTCTCTTCTCAGTTTGCTTACTCCGGCTCAGCAGACAAAGCTTAATGCTTTCCTCAAGAAATACATGGAGGTGGATTTCCGTAGTTCCTATGTGCAGAAAAAGTATGGTAACCTGACTCCTGCTGCCTTGATGGAAGATATGGAGCAGTTGCTTTTTGTGGCCAATCACATGGGTATGTATGATCCTACTCATACTTTCGACCAGTATTTTGAAGCACAGGCAAAGGCAAACAATGAGACTGTAGGTGGTTTAAGTGATGTGGATGCTTATATCAACGATACTTATAAGAGTGACCTGAAGCAGCAGGTGGCACGCTTGGTAGAGTTTCTGGAGAATGAGCCTACAGAGTTGGCCAAGTTGAATAAGGCTGTAGGTGCTTTCAAGGCACAGGACGTAGATGCTGCAACCAAGGCTACAGGCGCTCATGTTTCTCAATCAACTCTTGAGGCTTGGGCTGCAAAGGTGCAGACTGTGATGGCAGAGAAGCCAACCTTCTTTGTTGTAGATGCCGCCAATTTAGGTGGTGAGAATGGTCTTCTCCAGTTGCTCCGCAATGCCGGTTGCAAAATAGAGAAATAATCAATAGTATAATCCAAAAAATAAATAGGATAAACCAAAAAAGTCCCGCTGTTAGGATGAAATTCCTTACAGCGGGACTTTTTTCGTGATGTCCTCGACTCTCTATCGAGCGGGGGATAAAGATCATAATCTTACAGCATAACCTTCTTCCTTATCAATGGAATTTACCACATACGAGTGCCTTCCCTTCAGGAAGAAAAACAAAGCTGCACACGAGCATCTCTCTTAAAAGATAATCTCTTTAATTTCTGCTTTTAGCCTTAGAGGCAAGAGCCTCGCGGCGATCACGAAGAATGCTCTGGCATCTGCTGATAGCCTGATTCTGATTCTCTTCGTTAACCTTTACTAAACAATCGTTCATAACCTTTTGTGTTTTGATAAACCTATTGTGATTTGAATACGTTGCAAAGATAGAGCATTCTGATAAAAGATGAAAGAAAATCCTATTAAAATGCATTACTTTTAGTCGTTTTTTTGATTTACGTCAATTTTAAAGCCTTTTGTATCCCAATTTTCATGTTATATTCATACGATTCGTATTATTTATAGGGATATTACTATGAGAAAATGGGAAAAACCTTCTGAAATTTCATTTTTTTTTGCGAACTTTGCAGCCGAAAATGGATTCTTCTTCTAAAAGAGATTGTTTTCTTCCAGGGATAATTCCATGCATAAATAGAGAGAAGGAAATGAAGAATTCCATAGGAATATAGGTATATATAAAATAATAAAGGTATGAAAAAAGTAATTCTATTGACTGCTTTGGTGCTGGCTTGCACTACTGGCAGTATGGCAAATGAACTCAGCGAGTGCTCTCTTTCAGAGTTAATCAGTACTCCTGTTAAGAAAACTACAAAGAAAACTACAAAGAAAACTACAAAGAAGACTACAAAGAAGACAACAAAGAAAACAACAAGCAAGAAGACAAGCTCAACTAAGTCTTCTACTAAAGCTTCTACTGCGGCAACCTCTGCCACCAGTACTTCCTGTCTCTTATACACATCTCCGAGCCCACGAGAC
>CAMBBY010000051.1 GCA_945863825.1 uncultured Prevotella sp.
TACACAAGGAGTATCGTCGGCAGCGTCAGATGTGTATAAGAGACAGGATTTCGACCGTACACGATATGAAATCGAAGCGTTCGGAGACAGTCGTGGCGATAAGGAAATGCTCGCCTTTGCCGACCAAGGACATTATAAGCCGTTCAGAGATTCTCTCTAAACGGCTTATTTTATTCATATTAGGAATTTATCAATTTCCAGGATTAACCCAACTTCTTTATTCATCAATTTCCAGGATTGACTAAACTTCTTTAATCATCAATTCCCATTAGATCCTATAAAACTTTGAGAGGATGGATAAGCTCCCCATCTGAGATTGATGTTTTATTATTCTATCTTATACAAAGATAAGACTTTTAGCGAAATCCTCAAAATATTTCAGAATAAATATATCGAAATCCGTAAAATGCTTGCGAAGATTCTGGCTTTACCATCTTGCATATCCACCATTCATGTTGTTGGAAAGTCTCTGTATTTGCTTTCTTACGAAATCGGACATAAGGATGGAACATAGAATCTTCAATTGGTGAATATCTTTTCCTGTGATGTAGTAAATGTTATGAAGTGGATAGAAACGACCTTCGTCAATGAATAGCAAAGAGTTGCCCGAGATGTCTGGTAAGAGAATCTTTGGGGTATTCTGCAAATCACGCAACCTTAGGGGATGTGAAAACATCTCCTTCTTGTTTGACATTCTTGCGTATGTTATATATTTTAGTGCTCAAACTCATGTATATGTCCTATTAAATGGATGTTTTACTTCAAAACTTTAGCCAAGAAATCGCTGGCGATATGAGCGGCTTGCTCTTCCTGACCGCCGAATCCGTGGTCGGCATCGGTCATCAAGTGCCATTCGCTCTTCTTGTTCAGATAGTGAAAACGCTGACCATAGGTGTAAGGCACTATACGGTCGGCATCGCCATGCAGGATGCACTCGGCTCCGTGGTAGTTCTTGGCCGTCTCGTAGATAGGCAGAGTGGTGGCGGTGCGGATATAGTTGCCACCCAGGGCATTGCCGCCCCACATCTCTATCTTGGCTGGAGGATTCTTGGGGTCGTACATCTTGCCGAATGTATTGCCACGCAGGGCATCGTCACGGAGCACGGCGGCAGGGGCAAGGAGCACCACGGCTTGTATCTTCTTGATATCCTTGTCAGCTTGTGCGACTATCTGTCCGCTGGTCATGGCTGTAACCACGCCACCTTGTGAGTGGCCGCCCATCGCAATCTTGCTCACCCAAGGCAGCGAGGAGGCATAGCGCAAGATGCACTTGGCATCTTCTATCTCATTCAGTACGGTCATATCCTCAAATTTTCCCTCGCTCTTGCCATGGCCATTGAAGTCGAATCTGATCACGGCAATGCCTTTCTTGTTGAGGCTGTCTACGAGGCAGTCGAAGAGTTTTCCCTCCTTATTGCCGCCAAATCCATGGCAGAGCACGAGGAGCGGAGTCTTCTTGCCTGCCTTCGCTTTGGCCTTTGCTTGGCTTCCGTTGCCATTGGCTGCATCATTGTCTGGACGCTGGATGACTACATCGAGTTTGCCATGGTCGCCCTGCACGGTGGTATGCTCGGTTGAGGCTACTGCGTCGAGTGAGAACAGGGCGCAAGCGGTAAAGATAATTGTTTTTAGATTCTTCATATTGTATGTTATTATTTTATTTGTAAGTTTCGCTTGCAAAAGTACATAAAAGCCTTGAAACCACCAAAAGTTTTTATTTCATCTTCTTTATCATATATTTCATTCCATCCGGAATGTTACATGATAGCCTGCCACATTGTGCTCGGCAAGGGAGAGATTGATGGATTGCATCATCAGCATCTGACGGGAGATGGAGAGGCCGATGCCTGAACCTGATGGCTTGGTGGAGAAGAAGGGGATGAACATCTCCTTTGCCACATCGGCAGGGATGGGGTCGCCATTGTTGCTGAAATAGATGCCTGAGAATTGTGAACTCTCGATGCTCTCTGGATGTTTGTGGAAGCATCGAATGTCGATGGCTGAGGCGTGAGCCTCGATGGCATTCTTGGTCAGATTGATAAATACCTGGCGCAGCATGTTCTTGTCGGCAGACCAGGTGGCATCTTCGGGGATATGGATGTGCCATTCTATCTGAGGATAGAGCGGCTTGATGCCTTCCACGAAATCCTTGAGTGGAATGTTCTCGATGACAGGATTTTGTAGCTGGGTGAGTTTGCGGTAGCTGTCCACAAAACTGGTGAGCGATTTGCTGGTATCTCGAATGGCTCGGATGCCTTCCTCATAGGACGAACCTTGGATGTCGGGATTGCTCAGATAGGCTTGGCAGATGCTGGAGATGGGGGCGGTGGCATTCATAATCTCATGGGTGAGCACACGGGTTAGCCTTTGCCAAGATTCCACCTCATGCTGCGCCACCAGTCTGCCGATGTCGTTCTCCATGTCGTTGAGGGCTTGCTGCAAGGCTCGTTCTCCAAAGAGTAATCCCTTGGTGGATAGGCGGAAGGAGTAATCGCCATTGCGAATAGCCTCTTGCATCAAGAAGGCACGGCTCTTCAGGTTGCGCTGGTGACGCAAGAAGAGATAGATGATACCTCCTATGACGAGGAGTATGATACCTATTATATATATGTGGAAAATGGTGTTCATATCAGATGTTTATAATCATGAATGATTGTGATAAAGAATTATCGCTTGAGCTTGGCATAAAGCGTTTGGCGAGTGATGCCGAGCAGTTCGGCGGCACGAGAAATATTGCCGTGGCATTGATCCACCACCTTGTGGATATGAGTGGTCTCGATGCTCTCCAGAGTCTCCACTTCCTGGCTTCGGTCGATGGCATCTTTTAGGGTTCTGATGAGTTCGTCATTATCCCAAGGCTTGGTGATGAAGTCGGCTGCGCCAGATTTCAATCCCTTGATGGCAAGCTGCACGTCGGCAAAGGCGGTGATGAGTACCACGGGGATGTGGGCATGGAGCCGGCGGAAGGTGCGGAGCCAGAGCAAACCTTCCTGTCCGCTGTTTACGCCAAGCGAGAAGTTCATGTCGAGCAGGATGAGATCTACCTGCTCCTGTTGCAGCAACATGGGGGCGGTATCGGGGCGTGGCAGGGTGAGAATCCGTTCGAACGTATTGCTCAGACAGATCTTCAGCGCCGTGAGTATCGACGGATTATCGTCGATGACAAGAAGGGTTCCATTTTTCATATCTTTATTTTTTTTGTTTGCAAAAGTACGCTTTTTTCCCGAAACGACAAATAGAAACGGAATTGTTGTGTGATAATCATACAATAGAGTGTATGAAATTCATACAATCCACCTTCCGGGCTGCCGGAAATCTTGGCAGAAAACGGGAGAAGCCGTAACTTTGCAGCAGCTAACGAAAACAGGGAGATGGTATTCTTCCTTTATCATTTGATTTTAGTGAAACAAAAAATAAATGAGTATATGATGAAAAGTTATGTGAAATTCTTATCACGCAACAAGCTTTATGCCACCATAGAGGCCTTGGGTCTCTCGGTGGCACTGGCTTTTGTGCTGATTCTCGTTTCCTACGCTACTGCAGAGTATCGTGTGGGAACGAATCAGAAACTGGCGAAGGAACTCTATGTTGCAGGTTCCGGCGATTATCTCGGAATGACCTGGGGCACAGCCAAGGAATTCTTTCCTTCCATCCCGGAAATCAAGGGATGGACAAGATTTGGTGAATATTATGCTCCGCAGGGAGCCATGATAGATGGACAGTATTATGAGGCAAAATATCTGGCTATCGACCCGAACTTCTCCCAGTTTATGGGTTACAAATGCCGTGGTTGTGCGCCTGATCATCTCCTTTCGGATGCTCATCAGGCAATGGTTTCGGAATCTTTTGCCAAGAAAGCCTTTGGCAGCGCCAATCCTATCGGCCGTACCATCCAATGCGGTAAGCTGCAACTCAAGGTGGTGGGAATCATGGAGGATTTCGACCGTGAGGACCTTCTTAACCCATACGATATTTTCGTGTCGATGAAACTGATAGAAGCTGAGGCTCAGCCGATGGATCAGTTTGGCTCCTGCACTACGGTGGCGCGACTGGCAAAGGAAGCCGACCCCGAAAAGGTGAGACAGACCTTGCTCGGCAAATACATAAACTACTGGAAGGAGTGGAAAAAGGAATCAGGTGGATCCGACTTCATGTGGGGCTGCCAGTTTGTGAGATGGGACCAGATTCATTTTGCGGATGATGATGTCGAGATTTTCAAGCATGGAAATCGTTCTCTCGTGAATATCCTCCTGGTCGTGGCGCTGGTTCTGCTGCTTTCTGCCTTGTTCAACTACATCAATCTTACGGTGGCTCAGATTGGCAACCGTGCGAAGGAGATGGCTACCCGAAGACTGCTGGGCGAATCGGTAGGGGGCGTGATGCTTCGCTATCTCAAGGAGTCGGCGCTCTTCACGGCAGTCTGCTTCCTGCTGGGCTTGTTGATTTCCTGGGCATTTATCCCGTTGTTCAATTCTATGTTGGATACGAAAATCGACCTGTTCCATTCCTTCGACCTTCTGTGGTTCCTGCCGTTGGCTTATGTCATCATCTCCATCTTTGCGGGAATCCTTCCAGCCATTGTGGTTTCCCGTTTCAATCCGATAGATGTGGTGAAGGGAACCATCCGCATGCGCAGCAAGATGTGGTTCAGCAAGATATTTATCGTAGCCCAGAACGTCATCAGTATCACGCTGGTAGTCATGGCGATAACGATGATGCTCCAGATGAAGCATCTTGCCGATTTGCCGTTGGGTTATCAGACGAAGGATATTGTTTCCATCATTTCTTCCTTGGATGGTTCGCCGGAGAAGATGTCTATTCTCAAAAACCGTCTGAAAGCGCTTCCTGAGGTGGAAGAGGCAACTTACGGCAACGCCAATCCTATCAGAAGCTGGGGAAATGGCGTGCATGATGACAATGAAAAACTGATAGGAATGCTCCGTATGTTCATGGTAGATTCCACGGCGATGAAGATGCTGGGAGTCAGGGTGATTGAGCAGTATTGCGAGCCAGCCTATGGAAAGATTTGGGTAACGGAAGATGCGAAGCATGCCTATGGCGTTTCTGCCCACAAGCCTTGGTTCGGAATGAGAATGAAGGATGGAAAGCATGAATACGAGGTGTGTGGCGTGATTGCCGATTACCATAGTGGAGATGCGCTGAGCGAGAATGAAAAAACGGAGCATAATGCCATTGGAGTCATTACCCCGCAGCAGCGTGGATGGACAGTTCTGGTGAAAACCCGTGGCAATCATGCCCAGGCGCTGCAGGCTATCCGGAGTACCTGCAAGCAGGTGGCTAAGGAACTGATGGGCGTTCCTGCGGAAATGGAGGCGGAATATATGGATGATACTTTGAAGAATAACCTCAAGGACAAGCATAATATGATGGTGCTCATCATCACCTTTATGAGCATTTCTATCCTGATTTCTGCCCTGGGTCTCTTCGGAATGTCGGTTTATTACGGCAACCAGCAGAAGCGCCAGATTGCCCTGCGCAAGGTGATGGGGGCTTCGATTGGGGATGCGGCCTGGCAACTGGCAAAGAGATTCCTCGTCAGTTCGCTGGTGGCTGTGGTCATCGCCATCCCTATCTGCGTGAAGCTGATGCAGACTTATCTCATGGATTTCGTCCATCGCATCTCCTTCCCTTGGTGGGTGTTGCTGGCTGGCGCCGTCTTTACTTTATTGATAGCCTTTGTTTCGGTTATCGGCTGCACCCTGCGTACGGCGATGTCGAATCCGATAGACAGCATCAAGGCTGAATAATGAGTCATAAACTTTAAAAAAGATTTCTAACGATGATACGAACAGAGAATTTAACTAGAATATTCCGCACGGAAGAGGTGGAAACCATCGCCTTGAACGGCGTAAACATAGAAGTAGAAGATGGTGAGTTTATCGCCATCATGGGTCCTTCGGGATGCGGCAAGTCAACCTTGCTGAACATCCTGGGCTTACTGGATAGTCCTACGGAGGGCAAGTATTGGTTGAATAACGAGGAAGTGGGCCATCTGAAGGAGCGTGATCGCACCGCCTATCGCAAGGGTCGCATCGGCTTCGTGTTCCAGAACTTCAATCTTATCGATGAACTTACCGTTGAGGAGAATGTGGATTTACAGCTGAAATACCTCGGAGTGGGAAAGGCGGAGCGCAAGGAGCGTGTGCTCGAAATTCTGAGAAAGGTGAAGCTGAGCCATCGTGCCAAGCATTATCCTCATCAGCTTTCGGGCGGTCAGCAGCAGAGGGTTGCCATCGCCCGTGCCGTGGTGGGCAAGCCTAGCATCATCCTTGCCGATGAGCCTACGGGTAACCTCGATTCCAAGAATGGTATGGAGGTGATGCAGTTGCTCAGCGAGCTGAACGAGGAGGGAACCACCATCGTGATGGTGACGCACTCCAAGCACGATGCTACCTACGCCAGTCGCATCATCAATCTGTTTGATGGACAAGTGGTGGATGCGATGAATGATCAGCTTTAATCTTTGGTTTCGAATGATTAGCTTTGATCTACGGTTTTCTGTCCAACAATTAGACGGTGGTGTCTAATTGTTGGACAGTTTGTTTAATGAGTTTTTTTATTTAATGGCCTGATTATCAGGAGAAATGCTGTTTTGGCACGGCTCTTGTCCTTATCATGCCAAAATGAAGAAGATTATGAAAAGGATAGGAATATTGATAGGATGGTTGGTCTGGGCGGCTGGAGTCTCGGCACAGAGCTGGAGCCTTGACGACTGTATGAAATACGCTGTGGAGCACGCCACGGAGGTGAAGCGTGAGGTGGTGAATGCCCGCCAGCGCAAGCAGGATTATCAGCATGCTGTGGCAGGATTCCTGCCTACCGTTACGGGTGGCGTGCAGGGACAGTACGCCTGGGGACGAAACATCGACCCGGAGACCAATACTTATAATAATGTAACGACATTCAACAACTATTATCAGCTTTATGCCGAACTGAATGTATTCGACGGTTTCGCCACCATCAACGCCTTGAAGCAGGCTAAGTTGAGCCGGGATTATTCAGCCACAGCGATGCAGAAGATTCAGGACGACCGAGCCATCGACGTGATGCAGAAATATGTGGATGCTGCCTATGCTGAGGCAAGCATTCGGATAGCAAGCGAGAAACTGAACGAAAGCAAGCGGATGCTGGCTAAGATGCAGCGCCTGTATGAACTGGGCGAAAAGGGGCGCCCGGATGTGGTGCAGATGGAATCGCAGGTGGCAGAAGATGAATACAATCTTACGC
>CAMBBY010000052.1 GCA_945863825.1 uncultured Prevotella sp.
TACCATAAATATCTGAAACTCACAAACATTTTAAGTACTTTTAATGTGCCGTTCGGTAATTTGGCTGAGTTTTATTCGGTAATTTGGCTGAGTTTTATTCGGTAATTTGGCGGAAATACTATCTTATTTTAAGAAGAACTCGCTGCAAGCCCAAACTAATGAGCTTGCGAGCGATTTTCTTCTGAGGTTTTGGTTAATTCTATCATACTTTACATGTTTTTATTTAGCAAACAGCTTTCCGATGAGATTTAAGAGGTTAGAGACAGTCTCCTTGCTCTCCACTGGAATCTTGATAGATGTCTCGCCAGTCTGCTCGTCTTTCTCTACGATGGAATCTACTAGTTGTGCTGTGGCTTCTGGCGACTTCAAGGTTTCAGCCAAACCAGAGAGGAAGGAAACGCCTTGAGCTACCAATTCCTTAGGTTGGGATGGGCGATGAGAAGTGCCAGCGCCTTGTGTTTGCTGAGAGTTGCTGTTTGTATAGCCAGTTTTTCCTTCTGGAGTCTTGGCTTCTGTTGGTCTCAATTTTTCAGTATCAGCAGTAGGCTTTGGAATGTCTGCCTCAGTTGTATTTGTAGAAATATCCTCGGAAGTTACAGAATTCTCATCCTTTGTTTCCTTGTTTTCTTCGTTAGGAGAAACCTTTGGTTGTTCTTCCTCTTCGATGGATATAGTGGAAGCAGAAGTCTCTGCATCTGCATCGGCAGAATTTGAAGCTTCCTCCACTTCTTCCACGATACCACTCACAGTCTCCATCATCTTGGTGAACTTATCGTCACTGATGAATATAGAGTCCTCGCCATCATCGAGTACACCCTCAAACATAGAGGTCTTGAAACGTAATTTTCCAAGCATTTCTTCTTCAATAGAGTGGGGAGTCACGAGATTAATAACTTGAATATTATTCTGTTGACCAAGGCGATAGATGCGCCCGATACGCTGTTCGAGAACGGCAGGATTCCAAGGCAGGTCTATGTTGATGATGGTGGCTGCAGCTTGTAGGTTCAAACCTGTGCTACCTGCATCTGTTGAAAGGAATACTCGGCTCGATGGCTCGTTCATAAAATTATCCACTAAGTTCTTGCGCTTCTCGGATGGCACGCCACCATGCAAGTATTCGAAGCCAATCTCTTTTGCTTCCAATTCTTTGGAGATGAGGCGAGTCATGCGTTCCCATTGGCTGAATACTACAACCTTTTCACCTTCTTCGCTGATGATGTCGCTGATAATATTGATACATTCATCCACCTTGGTGTCGAATCTCGTTTTTTGGTCGAGGATATAACTGCTATCGCATACCATGCGCATCTGTGATAACAACAGGAGTAAACGCTTTCTGTCTTTGTCTGAAAGAAAATGGTGGGTGCGCCATCTTTTCACAAGGAAGCTTACTTGGAATTGCCATTCTGCATGCATTCCCATCTGCTCCTTTGTCATAGGTACGAAGAGATTTTTGTCCATTCGCTTGGGCATTTGGAGTTTCACGTCTTTCTTGCGACGGCGGATGAGGATGTCGTTGAGTTTTTCGCCTATCTTGTTCAAGTTCTTGTATCCCAATACTTTTCCAGTTTCGTCGGTGATGATATGGTTTTCCTTGAAGATATAGTATGGGGCAAGACGGAAATTATCGACAAATTCCACGATGGAGTATAGTTCGTCAAGTTTATTCTCTAAAGGTGTACCCGATAGAATCACGGAGTAATCGGATTCTATCTTTCTTGCTGCACGGGAAATTTGGGTATTCCAATTTTTGAGGCGTTGCACCTCATCCATGATGAGCATGTCGGTTTGCAGACTGCCGAGTATCTTAATGTCGTTGGCGGCACTATTATAGGAGATAATCTTGTAAGGTTCTGGACGATTGTAGGCATCCTTTCTCTTGAGATGATTTCCCTCTATAACAAAGACCTCGGCATCAGTGAACTTTTTGATTTCACTGCGCCACTGGTATTTCAAGGAGGTAGGGCAGAGGATGAGTACAGAGCCGATGAGTCCTTCTTTTCTTAGAAGTTCGGCTGTTCCAATGGCTTGGATTGTCTTGCCGAGACCCATTTCGTCGGCAATGATAGCTTTTCCTGCCTTGGCTGCAAAGCGGATACCCTCCTTTTGGTAAGGATAGAGTTTAACTTTCAGAAGATTATCGAGTTTCTTATCATCGTACGTCTTGACAATCTTCTCTCTTGTAGATTTCTCTCGTTTGTCGATGATAAAGTCAATGGCATCTTTATAGCATCTGAATGTATCGCTAATTTGGCGGGCTTGCTTTAAGAAAGATCCGATATGGGCATAGGCAGCTTTCTTTAGAACATGTTTTTCGTCAAAATAATCTTTGGCAAGTTTTTCGTATGCTTCCTTGTTTTCGCTTCCGATGCGAATCTTCACGCATCGTTCGTCTCTGTAAGATAGATAGACAGAGGTGTAAGGAGGAAGCTCACGATGTACATGTAAGCCTCGTTTTCCACTGAACCATTTCTTCACGGCTTCGAGATGCTTACATGTGCCAAGTTTTGAAGTTTTGAAATCCATACAAGAACAATAATTCCATTCGCTGTTGGCTCCACGATACACTACCTTGTACTCGTTATTTTTCTCTGGATTGCGAACGATATATTCGCCAGGGCAAAGTTCATCATCTACACAACTGATATTGAAGTGTTCTGTTTCTGTCACTTGTTTGCGAAGTTTGATTTGCCATTCTTCCAGAGTCATTTCTGCTGGTTTAACGATATGAGAAACCTTGACTTTTTTCTTTTTCTTTGTGGTTTTCTTTGTACTCGTTGCTGTATTCTTGGCATTCTTTTCAGTCTTGCCAGCTTTTGGGGTATTGTTCTTTTCCATTGTCTTATGCTTTATGTTATTTTATGCTTAATGCTTTGTGTGATTATTGCTTTGTGTCGAATCTTTCTGCCTATTTATGGTCGAATCCCGCAAGAGGGAGTTTCTTGCCTTCTTGTATTCCTGATTCTCCTGCTCATAGTAGTGAGCGTAATTGAAGAAAGGCTCACTGACCGCTTCGGTACTCTCTGCGGTAAATGTATGACCATAAGGGTCTGAAGCCTTGATTGTTATTCTGGCATTCGGATTCTTTGGGACATAATAATACAGATGGTTCATGAGCAGATAACTGTTGCCCTTGCTCACAAAACGATAGGATACTGATTCGCTGTATTTATGATGATAGCCAGCGGCAAAGGCATCCTGACCTTTGCTGCTGATGCGGTGCATCTGGTATTCCTTGCCATCTTCTATTGCCACAACCCGCCAGTGGGAGTCGGCGTTAAAGACATTGGCTACCAGTATATTCTTATCTTTATCTTTGGAAAGTCCCCAGTCCTCAGCATACGATTCGCCATTGAAGTCGGTCTGTGCTCTGAAGATGGTCATCTGTTTGTTCTTATCCCAGAATGTGCCCTTATAATAGCAATCGGTAAGGCGGGTACCAATGAACTGATAGACATAATAGCCGTTTGGTGTACCGCAGATATTTATGTTGGATTGCCAGATATTACCACATGCTGCAGCATGACAATGCTCCATCACATCCTCGCCCTCGTAGCGGATTTCATGGTTGCAGGCGAAATGGGTGTGACCGCAAAACAGTTCGTATCCTCCCTCAAACTGATGCAGAAGTGCCAGAAGTTGGGATAGGCGAGAGGAGGAATAATGTCCCTTCTCATTCTCTATGCCAAGAGGTTTGGCTTTGCCGAAAGGTGCATTTCCGAAGGTGAAAGGAATATGGTAACAGAGTACTACCTTTTTGTCTTTGGGCGTGAGGGCGAGATCCTGTTTGAGCCAGCGCATCTGCCGCTCTCGCAGTTCGCCTGGTGAATAATAGGCCTTCCCACGATAGAAGAAGCAGTTGTTGATGCACACAAAGTGCTCATCGCCACGGTCGAAAGAGTAGTCTGTAGGTCCGAAGTTTTCCTCCCACTTACGTCTGTAGAGTGCCTTTCCGTCCTGGTCGTGATTGCCGATGACGGAGAAGAGGCGCATCTCTGATGAACCCAAGGCTTGGCGTATCTGCCTCTCCAGGTGGGCATTATAGCCTCCGTAATACTGTACGTCATCGCCCATGCTGAGTCCATAGACAGGAGTCCCGGCAGGCAGACTCCTGATGGTCTGCTTGATATCTGCCATCGTCTGGGTGGTAAATCGCTCTACGTCGCTCTTCTTGATGGGGTTGTCGGTGGGCGAGGTATAATAAGGACTGTAGGCATTGGTAACCTGCGGGTCGCCGATGACAATCATCTTATAACTGATTTCCTTTCCGCCAGGTAGTCTTTTCAGGATGAAATCATATATTTTCTTTTTCTTGGATACTGGCTGGTAGAAGCAAGCCGTGCGATCTGTAGCAGAATGGGTAGGAATCTCACAGTCGGCGGGCACGCAGTAGTAGATGAAGCGGGCAAGACTGTCCCGTTTCATCTTGTATCTTCCGAGCGAATCAGTCTTCACGCAGTTATATCCATCGCTTACGATGACGTTCGCCACACCTTTTCCGTCAGTATCTCTCAGGGTACCTATGATATTGAAGTCCTGCTTGATGACAGGTTTTATCTTCTTGATGGTATCTTTTGCCACGGTTTTCTTCTTGCGGGTATCTGGTGCCTTGACAGCGGTAGGCTGAGGCTCCTTCTGATTGCGCAGATGAAGAGTGACCCCGATTGCGATGAGAGCGCAGCAAACGAGAGATATGATAGCAATATATATCTGTTTTCTTTTCATGTAAGCAAAAGTACGCATTTCTTGTCGGATAACCCTTAGTTTATCATTTAAAAATATATAAATGTTATCTTTGGGTAACATTTATATCTGCAAATTGTGAATATAGCATTTTTTAACTAAAATATGTCTTCTATAGAAGTCATATTTTTCCTGTTTTATGCTTCCTATATCGATTTTTTTGTGAATAAACTCTTAAGGCTATACTAAGCCTATCGGTTGCAAAGTTACTCATAATTTCTTTTGTAAGCAAGTTTTTTAGCTTAAAACTTCTTTAAGTTGGAGAAAAGTGTTATACATTAGTTTAATATGGCTCTGAAATGAGAAGTTATTTGCAAATTATCAAAAAAAGATAATTTGTTTTGGATAATTCGTTGAAAAGTCTTATCTTTGTGCCACAAAACAAAAGAAGAAGTAAAGCTATGACTGTAAATATCAACCCGTTTGTTGTGACAGGAAAGATACCTGCTCCTTATTTCTGTGATCGAGTAGAGGAAGCTAAAGTGTTGAGCATGGCATTGCTCAACCAAATGAACGTAGTGATAACATCACCACGAAGGATGGGAAAGACTTCTTTGGTCGATTTTGTTTTTGATAAGGAGGATGTACAGAAGGATTTCTTCACGATTAGTGTAGATATTCTGCATACCACTTGTTTCAAGGAGTTTATTTATGTATTGGGTACTGCTGTTTATGAGAAAGTGGCTTCCAAGAGTGATAAGATGCGTAGGCTCTTTATGATGACTTTGCGCTCTCTTTCAGCTTCCTTTGGATATGATCCGATACAGAATACTCCGACTTTTGATGTGAAGTTGGGTGACATCAATATGCCAGAATATACTATCAGGGAAATTTTCGAATTTATCGAGCATGCAGATAAGCGTTGTTTGGTGGTGATAGATGAGTTCCAGCAAATAACCAAGTATCCGGAGAAGAACATTGAAGCAATACTTCGCTCTTATATCCAAAAACTGAGTAATGCTAATTTTGTTTTCGCAGGCAGTCAGCGTACCATATTAGAAGAAATGTTCCTTTCTTCTCGCCGTCCTTTTTTCCAAAGTGCCAAGTTGATACAGTTGGAAGCTATAGCCTTGCCTATTTATCAAGCGTTTGTTATTAAGCATTTTCAGGAGGGAGAAAAGAAAATCATGCCCGAAGCTATAGAAAAAGTATATACGACATTCCGGGGTGTTACCCTCTATATGCAGCGCATTATGAAAGACGCATACGCCATGACTCCAGTGGGTGTAACTTGTGATATGGCTTTAGTGGATAGTTTGATAGATAGTTTTGTGACGGAAAATGATTACCGCATTCGAGAACTTTTGGCTTATATTTCTGAGCCTCAGAAAGAAGTGCTTTACGCCATACATGAAGAGGGGCAAGCCAAGAGCATAGTCTCTGCAGCTTTTACCAAAAAACATCGTTTGAAGTCGCCAAGTGCCACCCAGTCGGCTGCCCAAAAACTCTTGGAGGACGATATCCTGACGAGAAATGAAAAGGTATATAGCATAGCTGACCCTCTCTTGATTTTATGGTTGGATAAGAAGGTGTAGTTCAAAAAAACATTAAAAAAGAAGTGGTTCTTTTGTATTCTCTTTCTTTTTTCCTATTTTTGCAATTCTTGCATTAAAAAAATTGGGAGAGAATATCCTCCAAAGATAAACTTAAAAATAACGAAAGGAATAAATTATATAATGGCAAACGATAATAAAGGTCTTACGCCGATGATGCGGCAGTTTTTTGAGATGAAAGCGAAACATCCCGAGGCACTGTTGCTTTTCCGATGTGGTGACTTCTATGAAACTTATTGCGAGGATGCTATAGAGGCTTCCAAGGTGCTCGGTATTACCCTGACTCGTCGTAATAATGGCGGTTCGGCAGGTGGTGCTGAGATGGCTGGTTTCCCTCATCATGCACTCGATACTTATCTGCCTAAGTTGATACGTGCCGGCAAGCGTGTTGCCGTGTGCGATCAGCTGGAAGATCCAAAGAAGAAACGCTTGGAAATCAAGGGTAAGAAGGGGCTTAGCCAGATGGATAAGATGGTGAAGCGAGGCATTACGGAACTGGTGACTCCGGGTGTGGCGATGGGCGATAATGTCTTGAACTACAAGGAGAACAATTTCCTTGCTGCTGTCCATTTCGGAAAAGCTTCTTGTGGTGTAAGCTTCCTCGACATCTCTACGGGCGAATTCCTTACAGGGGAAGGTACTCCCGACTATGTGGAGAAGCTGATGGGCAACTTCCAGCCGAAAGAAGTGCTTTATGATCGTGCCATGAAACAGAAATTCGAACAGTGTTTCGGAACTAAATACTGTACATACGAATTGGACGACTGGGTTTTTACCGAACAGACTGCCCGACAGAAACTCCTCGGTCATTTCAAGACCAAATCCTTGAAGGGTTTTGGTGCTGTCTCTTATACACATCTCCGAGCCCACGAGACTAAGGCGAATC
>CAMBBY010000053.1 GCA_945863825.1 uncultured Prevotella sp.
GATTCGCCTTAGTCTCGTGGGCTCGGAGATGTGTATAAGAGACAGGCATCATTCATGCACAGAGTAAGTTTTCTTCTGCAGGAGTTCCCCGTTTGGGATTTCCTGACTTCTGGACAGATGACGGTCCTCATGGTGTTCGCCCTGATGTATTGTGGGACGAATGGGAGCAGGCTGGTCAGACCAATGACTCCTGCGTAGCCTTTCCTGCCCTCACCTGTCTGGCAGCATCCTGGAACCCACAGATGAGCAGAATCTATGGAGAATCATTAGGCGAAGAGGCTTTGTATCGAGGAAAAGACATGATTCTAGGTCCTGGCGTGAACATCTATCGCACCCCATTGAACGGCCGCAACTTCGAATATATGGGTGAAGATCCTTATCTGGCAAGCATCATGGTTGTACCTTATATCCAAGGATTACAGTCTAAGGGAGTATCAGCCTGCGTAAAGCATTACTGTCTCAATAACGACGAGGAATACCGTCATCAGGTAAATGTCATCGTGAGCGACCGTGCCCTCCATGAAATCTATCTCCCAGCCTTCAAGGCTGCTGTAGAGAAAGGAAAGACTTGGGGAATCATGGGTGCATACAATCTCTACAAGAACGAACACAACTGCCACAACCAGTGGACACTGAACAAGATTCTGAAAGGCGACTGGAAATATGACGGCGTAGTGGTAAGCGACTGGGGAGGCGCACACGATACCGACCAAGCCGTGAAGAACGGTCTCGACATAGAGTTCGGCACATGGACGAATGGATTGACTATGGGTGCCAGCAATGCCTACGATAATTACTACCTTGCCGTACCATATATAAAAGGTATCCAGGAAGGTAAATACACCACCAAGGAATTGGATGAAAAGGTGCGCCGCGTATTACGCCTCTTCTATCGCACCACCATGAATCCAAACCGTCCTCATGGTTTCCTCTGTTCTGACAGCCACTATGCAGCAGCCAGACAGATTGCCGAAGAAGGCATCGTACTGCTCCAGAACAAGAACCATGTGCTTCCTATCAATACCCAGAAAGCACAACGTGTTTTGGTAGTAGGAGAAAATGCCGTGAAGATGATGACCGTGGGTGGAGGCAGCTCTTCTCTCAAGGTACAGCGGGAGATTTCGCCGCTCGACGGATTAAAATCACGACTGGAAAAAGATAATGTGGAAGTGGAGTTTGCCCGAGGTTATGTAGGCGATGTAAGCGGAAATTACAATGGCGTAACTACCGGACAGAATCTGGAGGACAAACGCAGCGAGACTGAGCTGATAGCCGAAGCCGTAGAAAAAGCCAAGCATGCTGATTACGTGGTGATGTTTGGCGGCTTGAACAAGAGTGATTACCAGGATTGCGAAGGTCACGACCGCAAACAGCTTGAATTGCCATACGCTCAAGACAAGCTCATCGAGGCATTGGCTAAAGCCAATAAGAACTTCATCTATGTGAATATCTCAGGTAATGCTGTGGCTATGCCTTGGAAAGAAAAAGTGGCTGGCATCATTCAGGGATGGTATATCGGTAGCGAAAGCGGTGAAGCTCTGGCTTCTATCCTCACCGGCGACAAGAATCCTAGCGGCAAATTACCATTCACATGGGTAAACTCATTGCAGGAAGTGGGTGCCCACGCATTAAACACCTATCCGGGCACCTGGCGCAAGGAAGGTGGAGCCAAGACTGAGGGCAACATCATTGATGAGGAGTATAAGGAAGGCATCTACGTAGGTTACCGTTGGACTGATAAGAAAAACATCAAGCCTGCATTCGCCTTTGGACATGGATTGAGCTACACTCAGTTTGCCATCTCTAATCTTCGCAGTGATAAGAATCTGATGAATCAGAATGACTCTATCACCTTTACCGTGAATGTAAAGAACACTGGCAAACGTGCCGGTGCAGAAACCATCCAGCTCTATATCCATGATGTAAAGGCTTCTGTCGATCGCCCTTACAAGGAGCTGAAGGGATTCCAGAAGGTTTACCTGCAGCCGGGAGAGAGCAAGGATGTAAACATCACCATCAATAAGCAGGCACTCAGCTTCTATGATGAAACAGCTGCATCCTGGAAGGCAGAAGCAGGCAAGTTTGAGGCACTCGTCGGAAATGCTTCCGATCAGCTGAAACTCAAAAAGGCGTTTGAACTGAAATAAAACAAAAAAAGGTTCCTTTGGAGATTTTCAAACTCCATCAAGGAACCTTTTATTTTTGTACCCAGTATCAGTTTGCACTAAACTTATACTGAATATCATCTCATTCCGATCTGCTTTACCTTTGTTTCAAATTCATCTCTTTCACAGATGGCTCCATTCTTTACCTTGGCACGATAATTATAAATGGTATTTACCGAATAATGCAGAAATTCGGCGATTTTAGAACTATCTTCGATACCCAGGCGAATAAGAGCAAAGATGCGAATGGTGGTAGAAAGTTTACCGTCATCCTCCAAGACGATACGCTCCTCAGGCTTCAAGAGAGCATTGAATTCCTCTACAAAATCAGGGAAGAGTTTCAGAAACGCAGCATCAAAGTAATCGTATAACTCGCCGATATACTCATGATCGGTTTGCATCATATCTATCAATTTGGTCAACTCACGCTGCTTGACCAAATTCACCACGCGCTTGCGCATGGTTTCTATCTTATCGACATAGATAGCACATAAACGCAAGAATCGGCCAATATAAACCTCTTTCATCTTATTGCTCTCATTCAAGCTGCCATAAGCCTGCTCTAAGTTTCTGTTGGTTTGCTGCAATTCCCTATTGGTTTGTTCCAGATTCTTATTCGCTTTTTCCAATTCCCTATGAGCCAAGGCAAGACGACGGCGCTGCTTGTTTACATACAGAAGCAGGGTACATACTAATACTAAAAGTACTACAGATACAGCCATCATCAGTTTAAGCTGCCGGTTACTCTGCGTAATTTCCTTCTGATAAGTACCCTCAACGGCAGAGAGCAACGGCATGATTTGGCGACTTCGAAGAGCGGTATTGAAAATGCGGGCTGCATTCCATGCAAACTTGATGTAAGTATAGGTATGGGCAAACTCCTTTTGGTTTTGATTCAGAAGATTGGCAAGTTCCCACATTGAGCCCTGATCCATCACCGCCGTACGGACATCACAAAGAGCCGAGACAAGGAGGTAATAGATGGCATCCTCATCCTTATTGAGAAGCTTGCAGATCACCGCCCTATAGTAAGCCACGATAGCATATTCATGCGTTCCAGGCTTTACCTGCTTCATACGCAAATTGCTATAATACAAAGCACCCTTCAGGTCGTTAGCACTACGACAGTCTTCCTCCATCATCTGCAGGTATCTATCGTCTGTATGCGAAAAAATCCTGGCTATCTGTTTCTTCATCACCTGCGCCTTTTGTGCATAATACTCTTTCAATGACGGCACATTGCTATAAATAGCCAGCTCTCCATAAAGATGCTGACCAGCCCAAAGATAGTTGCGATACCCTTCTGCATCAAGCTTAGTAGTATCTATCTTGTTCAGCAGACTATACGATTCCACATAATCACCTATAGTAGAACTCTGAAAAGCAAGCAGCGATATAGCATTGCCCTTTTTTGCCTGATCGCCCATACGCTCAGCCAAGGCAATGCAACGATTCAGATAACTCACGGCTGAATCGTTTTTATAAGCCTGATACTCCTGAAAAAGAGCAAAACTCATTTGGTACCTTGCTCCATCATTCTTGCAAGCATTCAGTTGATTTGCAAGTTTGGCTATACGTCCCTCACGCACTGCCACATAACGAGGCGACTGCAGAATGGCTTCATCCAGACATTGATAAAGAGAATCTAAATTATACTTTGCAGCATTGGCTATATGCGTCAACAGCAACAAGCATATCAGTAAGAACCATCTATTCTTCATTATTTTGTTACGCTTTAAGAAATTGTATATAGGTTTGATTTTTTAAAAATCATTTTCAACTTTTTGACTTCCTTTGCAGAATGCCGATGCAAATATAATCATTTTTTCAGATAATGCCAAAACATAAGGATATTTTTTTGCCTTTTCCTACTATTTTATATCCACTTTTTCATCTCCTATACTAAATCACAACCACCTCATTATCAAAACATTTTCTTCTTTAATAGAAAAAACAATCCACATTTTCGCCCTTTATCCTATGTGAGCTCCAGTTTTTTTATTACTTTTGCAAAACAATACTAGCAATAATATAAGTTGCATAATAACCATACTAACATTATAAACATGAGAACAGCATTCATATCACTATCATTTCTGCTGGCTGGCTCGCTGATGGTTCCTGCCATCGCCCATACACCCGCCAGCAAGAAGAAAGTTGCTACAACAACTCAAAAAGGTAAAATCCTGCCGATGAAGGAGTATATCGACCAGCTGATGGCAAAGATGACTCTGCAGGAGAAAATCGGTCAGCTCAACCTGATGGTGGCTGGCGATATCACTACCGGTGGAGCCCTGGACACCCAGGTAGGTGGCGACATTGCAAAAGGCAACATGGGCGGCGTATTCAACATCAAGGGACTCGACAAAATCAAGGCTCTCCAGGATATTGCCATCAAGAACAGCCGTCTGGGCATTCCGCTGCTGGTGGGCATGGATGTAATCCATGGTTACGAGACCATATTCCCTATCCCCCTCGCCCTCTCCTGCTCCTGGGATACAGAAGCAATGAAGAAGGTAGGCGAAGTATCGGCAAAGGAAGCCAGTGCTGCAGGAATCAACTGGACTTACTCGCCCATGGTAGATATTGCTCTCGACGCCCGATGGGGACGAATCAGCGAGGGCAATGGTGAGGATCCTTACCTGAGCGGCGTGATGGGTGCCGCACTCACACAGGGTTACCAGGGTGTCGACATGCGCACAGAGGAGATATTGAGAGCCGATAGAATTATGGCGTGCCTCAAGCACTTTGCCCTCTACGGAGCCGTGGAGAGCGGAAAGGAATACAACACCGTGGATATGAGTCGCATACGCATGATGAACCAATACCTGCCTCCTTACGAAGCCGTGGTAAAGGCTGGCGTAGGCAGCGTAATGTCTTCGTTCAACCTGATAGACTACATCCCTGCCACCGCCAACCACTGGATGATGACCGATGTCTTGAGAAAACAATGGGGATTCAAGGGCTTTCTCGTAACCGATTATGCATCTATCGCCGAGATTCTGAACCATGGTACTGCCAAGGATCTGAAAGAGGCATCAGAACAGGCACTCCTGGCAGGTACGGATATGGACATGTGCTCCAATGCCTTCGTCAAGCATCTGGCACAAAGCGTGGCTGAGGGCAAGGTGACAGAGGAAGATATCAACATCGCCTGCCGACGCATCCTCGAGGCAAAATACAAACTGGGATTGTTCAGCAATCCTTACCGCTACTGCAATACCAAGCGAAACAAGACCGATATCTACTCTGCCGAAAACCGACAGATAGCTCGCGACGTAGCAGCCGAGACCTTCGTGCTTCTGAAAAATGAAGGAAATCTTCTTCCTCTGAAGAAGCAGGGAAAGATAGCGCTGATTGGTCCTCTTGCAGATACCCGCAACAATATTGCCGGCACATGGAGTGTAGCTCAGGCTCCAGAGAAATATACTACTATCAAGGAAGCCATGGAGAAAGCGCTCGATGGCAAAGCTACCTTACTGTATGCACAGGGCAGCAATATCTGGCGCAACCATGAACTTCAGGAGAACGGCGAATTGGGTAAGTCTATCGCCTGGGGTGATGAGGTAAAGATGAAGAACGAGGCGCTGCAGATGGCAAAGGAAGCAGACGTGATAGTATGCGCCATGGGCGAAACTGCCGATATGAGCGGGGAATGCGCAAGTCGCACCAATCTGGAAATGCCTGATGTGCAGCATGAGCTTCTTGCTGAACTCGCGAAGATGGGTAAACCTGTCGTATTGCTCAACTTTGCCGGGCGTCCTACGGTTTTGTCATGGGAGAAAGAACACATTCCTGCCATCATGAACGTATGGTTTGGTGGTTCTGAGATGGGAGATGCACTTTGCGATGTCATCTTCGGCGACAAGGTTCCATCAGGTAAGCTCACCACTTCCATGCCAAAGACAACCGGACAGGAGCCTCTCTATTACAATCATCAGAATACGGGAAGACCTGTACCTGATGACAATCAGAAATTTGCCAAGTTTGCCAGCAATTGTCTGGATGTAAGCAATGGTCCTCTCTATCCATTTGGTTATGGTCTGAGTTACACCACTTTTGAGTATGGCGATTTGAAGCTAAGCTGCCATGAAGCCAATAGGGATGACTGGAAGATTACCGCCACCATCAACGTAAAAAATACGGGCAGCCGTGATGCCGACGAGATAGTTCAGCTCTATATCCGTGATATGGTTGCTAGCATCTCTCGCCCTGTCAAGGAACTGAAAGGTTTCCAGCGCATCCATCTGGCTGCAGGTGAAAGCAGGGAAATCAGCTTCGATATCACCCCTGAAATGCTCAAATTCTATAACGCCGAATTAAAGCATGTGATTGAACCTGGCGACTTCCAGATTATGGTGGGAGGAAACAGTAAAGAGGTAAAGACCCAGAATCTTACTGTTAAGAACTAGTGCCAAAAGCAAATGAACATGCAATGATAAATACAAGACTGAAAGTTTTTAGGGGTGTGGTTACACCCCTAAAAGCTTACAAGAGATTCATAATCCAAGGTTATAACGATGACAAGCAATTTACCTAAATGCCCCTATATTCCTATGGCGCAACATAAGCGCAGAACAATGTTCTAAACAGCTATTTCGGAGGCTGTCATTTTTTTGTTATTAAATACCGTTAATACAATAAACCATCTCGAATTTTAGAAGTCCAAATGATGGTTTTGGTAGAAACCATGACTCTCTTCGTGTCGAATTTTAAACGGTATGTGTATTCTCCTTCCCAAAATCCTGCACACCATCCAGCCGTTTCTGTCTTTGAATCACAAGTCGGTCCCATATTATCTGACTACCTGTCTATATAAGATGCGACAAAATAGGCAATCGAAATGACCGTATAAAGGAAACACAGCAAAAACTCCAAAGTAAAGCCTTTACCCAACCATTCGACAACCACACACCTTCATTTCTTGACATCATATTAGACATATCATAGAAATGGCGAGTGAGGATTTCCTTATTC
>CAMBBY010000054.1 GCA_945863825.1 uncultured Prevotella sp.
CATACGAGATTCGCCTTAGTCTCGTGGGCTCGGAGATTTGTATAAGAGACAGGTCTTACCCGAACCCGTGGTACCAGCCACCAGAATCTGTGCATTCGATACCGAACGTCCGTTGATATTCAGTTTTGCTTCCATATCCTCTGCATACTCGCCTATCAGCAACTCCAGAGCAGGAATACCACTTCCGCCATGTCGCCTGTCGCTTGCAGCAAAGAGGAAAGCATTCAGATTCTCATCTTCCGAAAGATAAGCGATACCCCGATAGATTTCCTTCGCCACGATGCGACCCACGATACTGGCATTCTGCCAATCCACCTCACAATCTCTATATCTCAACTTCAACAAAGCCGAAAAAAGCGACTTTTTATTGTCCTTGGTAAAGAAACTAGGCATGATACGCTGAGAAGATTTCGATAATCCGATATCTCCCAAACCATCCACACTTCTCTTCTCCGTTAAGCTCAAACTGGCTATCAGGCAGATTCGCATCACCTTATTCAGGGTTAGCATGGCATCCCTCTCCCCTTCCACTTGCCGCGAAAGGTTCAAACGCTTCTCCAGTTTTTCCTTCAAAGGCATGATGGCTTCTACCATACCTTCTGCCTGTCGTATATTCTCTAATGCTACTTCCATATTTATATTGCTCCGTCAATATGCAACATTATTCATTACACATTACTCCAAAATATCCTTCCTCCACGTGGGTGCTCTGACTTTCCACATCTCTTACCAGTGTATAAGAACGGGAGAGGAATGGTTCCAGCTTCATGTAATCCTTATCCTTTCTGATTTCCGAAGTGGTGCAGAGCAGGATGGTTTGCTCGGCAAGTCCCGGGAAGTATTCTTCCATCAGCACATCACGGCTCTCCTCATCCAATACACCCATCACGGTATCTATCATCACAGGTGGATTATAGTCGCCCAGATTTCGAAGCACCTTCAGCAACACCTGGATAAAGATTTGCTTGGATGCCGCATTCAGTTGGTTGAGCGAGATTTCATTTCCTGCCTTGTGATAGAGACGGATGGTGAAATTCTCCATACTGTCTGATAGCTCTACCTTGGCGATGCATCCCTTGTAGGAAATGAGGAGTTTGTTGAGTTGCTCCTTCATATCCTCCTCTATCTTTTCCTTCTTGCGCTTAAGCAGAGTGTCGGCAACATCCTCAAAGAAAGGCTTCAGTTTCACCAGCATGTCATATTTCACATCAGGTTCCTGCTGTATCTGCACATCAAACTGATGAATCTTCCGCTCCAGTTTCTCAATGCTCACCTTTCTGTCATCCGCCTCCTTCTTCAAGATTTCGAGTTCAAGGCTAGCCTCCTCGTATGCCTTGATGATTTCGGTATTGCCGCTTACCATGCTACGACGGAGCAGAGCAATCTGACTCTGCTGATTATCATAGTTCTCCAACCGCTTTTCCAAATCATAACGACTGTCATTAAGGGCGATAAACTCATTCACAGCATTGGCACCCAGCAGATTCTTGAGCGCATCAAACTCGCTTTCATCCAGGAAAGCATAGTCGTCCTTGCGCTGCAAAGCTTCCTGCTGACTCTTCAGGTAAGCCACCACATCCTCATCCTCCACGGAATCCGGACAGAGGCACTTTGATTTCAGATAACCAAGAATCTTGGTAGTTACCTCACGCATCTGCTCCAGGGAGAGCACCCCTTCACGTTCCTGCTTCAAGGCTTCTTTCTGTCGGATGATGTCGTTCACCTCGTTTGTGATTCCCTGTGCAAGTTTCGGAAAGAACACGTTGATTTCCAAAGTCTCCACCACCTGCTTCAATTGGGCATTATATCGCTTTGACAACTCCTGCGTATCCTTCACGCTGGCCTCCAGATCCTGAATCTTCCGTGCAGTCTCGGCAGAATCCTTGGCACCTTCCTTGGCGGCATCATATTCAGCCTGAATGGAAACCAGATATTTGTACTTATCATCCTGATGCTTGGTATTCTCCTCCTGCAAAGCCACCAGTTGGTTGCGCTGTTCGCAAAGCCCATTATATTCTTCAGCCTCCTTCTGCGCCTCCAGTCTCCTTGCCGCCCATTCCTGCTGCTGATGCTCGGCAGCATTCTTTAATTGCAGATACTTGTTGAATCCCATCACATTCTGGATATTATCCTTGATGATTTGGGCAAAGACATTCTCCTTCAAGAGCTCGCTCGACTGCATGGCATCAAAGAGGAAATACTTGCTGAGTTCCTGCGGCAGGTTTGCCTTGATGATTTTGTTCACCTGCTGCTCGTTGATGGCACGCTGCTGCGGAGGCGTAGCCGTGCCATAGGAGAAAGGCGTGCCATCCATATTGAGCAGCACATTCTCCATAGGCTTGTTGGCAGGATTAAGCTTATAGGTGCGACGCAGCAGATACTGCTGCTTACGTCCGAGCACCATACCTTCGAAAGAGAGTTCAAGTACGATGGTAGGCTCCACCTTTCCCAAGGCACCATTGTTCAGGAGTTCCTGAAAATGCGCCTTATTCTGAATCTTCAGTCCATAAAGAGCCCCACAGATAGCTTCGAACAGCGTAGTCTTACCACCACCGTTCATACCACCTATCAGGATGATGGGCTGATCGGGGTTCACCGACAAATCCAAGTCAAGACTCAGATAAGTCTTATAGTTCTTGATTTTGATTCTTTTGATAATCATAATCTATTCTTCACTCTTCGTTCTTCATTCTTGGTTCTTTACTTGATCTGAGAAATCGCCTCGGCGATAATCTTCTCAGTATCCTCGTCATTCATTTCTATCTTATCCACCTTGGCTGCATGATATTTGCGCAGGATTTCCTCGCTCATCCAGTCGAAGTCAATCTCATGCTTCTCGCATAGCGTCCTGATCAGGTCAAGGTCTTCCTTTCGGATGCCATAGTGCAAGAATTTTCCATCTAGTCCCTTTGCCATCGTTATTACACCTTATTATATATGTAGCGTTTATGCCCTATTTATATTCTTTCGGATAGAAACTATCCCACTCCACGATGTCTGTAGTGTTTTCTATCTTCAGCGGACAATACTTCCAGTTGTTATTTCTCTCGATGATGATACCACCCTTCAGATGCTTGTCCTTGTTCTCTTCGCTCGCCATATAGTCGATGAGAGCATTATGCTTTTCTACGGCATCCACATCACTTCCAGCACTCTTGGTATCGAAGAGGAAGACCTGACCATTCTTCATGCGAATCACGAAATCTACATAGAAGAGGGCTTTATGCCCCTCCTTGTTCTCGTAACTGATGGCATAATGCTGCCTGCCGGCATCACCATTCTTATACCACCAGTCAATATACTCCCTGTTGGATTCCAGGAAAGCTTCGAAACGCTCTTCAGGCTTAGAGGCATTCTTTAATTCTACAAATGGCAGAAGAGCATGATCTCGTACCTCATCCTTGATGTGATGACTTTCTTCCTTATAGAGTCGTTCCACTGGAACCTCCCAGTCATAAGTTTTATAAAACTTTGCATTCTGCTGATTCTGCCGCTCCTCAAGTATTTTCTGATAACGATTCAAGGCACGGTCTATCAAATCTGCAAACACCTCCTTATTACCATGATAAAGAATCACCTTCACGGCATCCGTCTCAAAGAGTTCAAACAAGTCTTCCATCAGTTCCTTCAAGGCAAAAGCCAATGTCGTGACACTCACCTTCTCAAACTTCGAACCAATACACTTGGCACAGAAAGCATTGAATGAATTGTTCAATTCCTGCATCGTGCGGACATATCTTGCCTTCTTATCCACATGAGTCTCACCTGTCTCACCCGTGATGCTGACATCCTCTATCAAATCGATACCAATGCTTCTTACCTTAAAGGTAATCTTGTCCTCACATGCCTTTCTGTTTTTGGCATAAATGCTCTCTGCAGCCTCAACATCTTCGGAATCTTCTTCATCCACATTACCCTCCAAGTCATCTATCGTGAAAAGAGACAACTGGCGGTTCTTAACCAGAAGAATATCTTCAAAGACTTTTGCAAGTACCTTCTTGAAATCTGGTCCCAGTCGCTTACGTGCAATGGCAGGACGCTCACAATATTCAGAACGCAGCACCACATTGCATAGATTCTCACGACGAACAGCATGAATATTCGACATATAGTCCATATCATCTTGCACAATCTTGATGATGTCTTTGCTGAGATTGGTATATACATAGCCCCAATTCAGTCGGTCATCCTCATAGAAATGCTGCTCTGGCATACGAAGAATGCGCCCCACGGTCTGAGCTGTGAAAGTAAAACTCTCTATCTTTCGGAAGATGAGGAGCACAGCGGCACGAGGGCAGTCCCATCCCAGAGCGATGGCCTGCTTGAAGAGCAATACTTCGGTCAGATTATCCGGTTTCTCTATACCATCCAGATTCTCCTTTTCATCGCTGAGCCATATCGCCAACTTGCCATTGTCAACATTGATATTCTTGATGGTGTCCAGATATTGCATCACCTCTTCCTTGATGCTTTCATCATCCTTATCCATCTTATCTTTATCATTAGGCAACTGAATAAGCAGCAGAGGATTGATATGAACACCTATCTTTCGATAAGCCTCAGCCAACTCTTCCCGTTTCTTCAAGGCAAGGCTCACCAGATGCTGGTTCAAAGAGCCATTCGGATCCGTAAAGTTCAAGGCTGGATTCAATACCACGCCCTGTTTAATCATACCTTCTCTAACAACAGCCTCTCTAGGAATCTTCACATCCAAATCACCTTTTGTCTCAGGGGTTGCCGAGATACGAAGCTCAACTTTTGGATTGATGTTTTTCAACACATTCTCAGTCTTGTTGGCGAGTTTGCTGGCAAACATGTGCTCTTCGTCGATAATAACGACGATAGGAATATTCTGTTCTTCCTGGGTTCTGCGAGTAAGATCGTATAGCGAAGCACTCTGCTCCGTATCACGTATCATCACGGCATTATCCCTACTGATACTCTCCCAATTGACGAAAAGGATTTCTCCCGGATGGATGTAGCCTTCGGCAGAATGGTCGAGGTCGTCATAAATGACCGGATGCAACTCCTGTCCTTCCGTAAAGAAGGTTTTCATCTTGAAGTAGCTCTGCTCATGAAGCTTGTTGGGGGCAATCCAAATATATGCCAACTCTTTATAAGGTACATCCGTACGGTCTCTCAACTCTGCATTCAGTCGGAGCAACATTTCTGATGCCATCACCGTCTTGCCAGCACCTGTTGGAGCCTTGAATACGAGTGTGTGGCGCATACCTGAATAGGTAAGCAGGTCAATAGTCTTATCTACCAATTCCTTGACTGCTTTCTGCTGATATTGTATCTGTTTCATTCGTCGCCTCCTTCCCTGTTATCTTTGATTTCACTTGCTGCCATCGTATATGTTTGATTTTGAAATAAATCCGATTCTTCGACTGTTCTCGCTTCTGAATCCGTTTCTTCTGCAACATCCTCCAGGAGTTGCGCTTGACGCTTCTTTAGCAAAACCCTGCGATAAGCATTCTGTACGGCATCAGGCATGGCACAAAGCGAAACGTAATCTGCCACATCCTCAAACTCATCATCATAAGCATAGCCGTTTGGCGAGAAGACATAGACCATGAGTTTGCCGTTCTCCTTACTTTCGGCATTCTTGAATTCCTGCTTCATCAACTCTACCAGGGCTTGAATAGCCTCAGCGCGATAAATCACCAGCATTCGCTTAGTTCCATCATTGCTCTCGAAATAGCGAGCTATCTTGTTATTGATATTCTTGCCAGCAAATGGCTTCTCGATATATGTATCGTTGTGAATGCAAAGCATATCTGTAGAGAGTGCCATCAAATTACGCAGATTCTTCGGACTCTTATCACGAGGCACAAACTTTGTCTTGTAATAACGAAGGTTGTTACGGGTTAAGCCAGGAACTTTTTCTCCCTTAGGAGTTGTATAGCCCAGGATAACTCGACGGTTTCGCTCGTAAGTTACATTCTCACAAATTCCATTCTCGTTATTGGTAACCAAGATACATTGGCGATGCCCGCCATCTTCGGCGTTCAATTGCATTGTGGCATGAAGAGTTGTACCGGAACCAGCGAAGAAGTCTAAAATAATTGCCCTTTTATTCCCATGATGGCTTATTACATTAGTTATCAATTCAACAGGCTTCGGATTAGTAAATATATCTTTTTTACCAAACAGAGAAGTTAACAAGTAGCTTCCATCAGCATTTTCTGCTACATCATACAATATACTTCGACTTTTCTTTACCTTGACTTTTTGAGCATTTATATCAAAGTATACTTTCTCATATGGTTTGCCTTTTCTCCATTCTATTAAGTTATTATTTAGAACATTTTCCATTCTTTGTAATCCTATACGCCAACGTCCTGGCTTTCCATCAGGAGCTATTGGAAAATAATCATTTCCTTGCTCATCCTGCATCGGCAAATAAGTCGTGATAAACAACGATTAATATCGACAACAAATGATAGTTAAGGTGCTCAAAATGAGCACCTTTCTTTTTAGCCTTACTATTGGTTATAATCAATGGTAAGGCTTTTTTAGCACCTTTTTGTACCGCTCTTGTACCTCCACTTTTCAAAAGTAATAATATGAGACTCCATTTTTGGCAAATGAGTGCAAGATTGCCGAGAGTTTTGGACAATGATGGACGATGATATAAGACTATTGAAAATAAACGGAGTAATGACAGACGACTTTTTTCTACAATAAATTAAGTAAAAAAGTATAAAAAGCGTACAAATGACAGCAAGCAAAGAAAGAATTCTAAAAATTTGCGAGTATTGTGGGAAGAGCTTTTATGCATTGAAATCCACAACTCGTTATTGCTCCAAGCAATGCAACAGTTATGCCTATAAGGCAGCAAGACGTGAGGAGAAAGTAAAGATGGCTGAGACAATGAGCCACCGAAAAGCTTCCGAGAAATCCATGTCTGAAATCCTCGTGAAAGAATACCTCACTATTCAAGAGGTCGCTATACTTTTGGGACTAAGCAGACAGACCATATATAATATGGTGTATAGTGGTAAGTTGCGAGCATCCAAGATTACTTCTCGTTTATCTTTAATCAGAAAGCGAGATATAGATTATCTTGTTGATAGCTGTCTCTTATACACATCTCCGAGCCCACGAGACTAAGGCGAATCTC
>CAMBBY010000055.1 GCA_945863825.1 uncultured Prevotella sp.
AGATTCGCCTTAGTCTCGTGGGCTCGGAGATGTGTATAAGAGACAGGCCTGCGCCTTACCCTCATAGTTGGTGTCAGCAAGACCTGTCGCTCCTTCCACGATGATGTTGCGGAGACCGGCATAATGACCGATACCGCGAATCAGATCGACAGCAGAGATGACAGAACCTCGCTTGATCTGAGGATACATCTGTGAGAGCGTGAGCATGTGAGGACGATAACCGCCGCCCCAAGGCCAGATGATGTTAGCCATGCGCTCTCCGCGTTCCTTGCGTGCCACATTGAAAGGGTGGTTCTCCAGGATTTCCTGACTCTTCAGAATCAGTTCATTCAGGAGATCGGCTGTCTGCTGCGCACTCATTCGATATTCGTCGGCCAAAGGATCGATAGCATTGCCGTTGGCATCCTTATCATGTGCAGCGAGCAATGCTGCATCTACGTTCTCCATCGGCTTTGCCAGAAGCGGTTTCCATTCCTCATTCGGATGATCGTGAGGAGGAGCACAATCTACATACTTGTTGCCTCCCTTGATAATCAGGAGGTGACGGTATTGGATACCTGTGATAAACTTCACGATGCCAGGATACAGACTGGCGAGTTTCTCGTTCAGATACTTGATGAGTACATCAGCATCCTCTGTTTCCAGATTGCCTCCGTTGTGAGTGATGATAATGCCATCGTTCACATTGATGATGTTGCAGCGAAGGGCGAAATCATTCGGACTCATCTCGTAGCCGATGCTGGCAGCTTCCAGAGGACCGCGACCCTCATCGACTTCATTCTGATCGTAGCCCATGATAGAACTGTTAGCTACCTCAGAACCCGGATGAAAACCGTCTGGTACAGTAACGAGTCTGCCTGTCTTTCCCATCTTGGCAAGCATGTCCATATATGGTTTGTTGGCGTATTGCAGCAAGGTCTTGCCACCCAGTCTCTCCACTGGGTGGTCAGCCATGCCGTCGCCAAGTATGATAATATGCTTCATAATTGTTATCCTTTTATTGGTATGATACTATTAAATGTTGGCGATACTCATGATGTTGGCGAATACACCGGCTGCAGTTACGCTGGCTCCGGCTCCATAACCCTGAATCATCATAGGGTATTCCTTGTAGCGCTCGGTGGTGAGCAATACAATGTTGTTGCTGCCTTCGAGGTTGTAGAACGGATGCTCAGGACCTACAGCCTGCAAGCCTACGCTGGTCTTGCCACCGTCGAGGGTTGCCACGAAGCGCCAGCGCTTGTGCTCGATGTCGAGGGTCTTGCGCTTTGCCTCGAATTCTGCATCCAATTCAGGCAACTTCTTCCAGAAATCATCCAGACTGCCCTGGAAGTATTCGTCAGGTACGAAGAGGTTCTTTTCTACGTCATCTTGTTCTACACGGTAGCCTGCTTCACGAGAGAGGATAACCAACTTGCGTACAACGTCCATACCGCTCAGGTCGATGCGTGGATCAGGCTCGCTATAGCCCTTCTCTTTGGCGAGACGAACGGTCTCAGAGAATGGTACGACACCAGAGATAGCATTAAAGATAAAGTTGAGCGTACCAGACAGAACTGCCTCAATCTTAAGGATTTTATCACCAGAGTTGCGGAGGTCGTTGATAGTTCCGATGATAGGAAGACCTGCACCTACGTTGGTTTCAAAACGGAATACGACACCACGCTGGATGGCTGTCTTCTTCAATCGCTCATAGTTCTCATATTCGCTGGAAGCTGCTATCTTGTTGGCTGCGATGATGCTCACGTTGTGCTCCAGAAGACTCTGGTAGAGACTTGCCACATCCTTGCTTGCAGTACAGTCCACGAATACGCTGTTGAAGATATTCATATTCAGAATCTTTTCCTTCAGGGTCTCGTTGGTACTTGGTTCTGAAGCCTTCAGAGCCTCACGATAATTGTCGAGGTCGAGACCGTCACGGTCGAAGATGGCGTTGTGGGAAGATGCAATACCCACCACGTTGAGCTTGAGCTTGTTGCGCTCCTTGAGTTCTTTGTACTGGTTCTTGATCTGCTCAATCAGTTTGCCACCCACGGTACCCACACCGCAGATAAAGAGGTTGAGCACCTTGTATTCTGAAAGGAAGAAACTGTCGTGTAATACGTTCAATGATTTGCGGAGGAAATCGCTCTTTACTACGAAAGAAATGTTGGTCTCTGAAGCACCCTGTGCACAGGCGATGACTGAGATACCACTTCGTCCGAGTGTACCGAACAGTTTACCGGCGATGCCTGCAGCGTGCTTCATGTTTTCACCTACGATGGCGATGGTAGCCAGACCACATTCTGCGTGCATAGGGAACATGGCACCGTCGGCAATCTCATTTTTGAATTCCTCATTCAATACTCTTACAGCTTCTTCTACGTCCTGCTCTCTTACACCGATAGAGGTAGAGTTCTCTGAAGATGCCTGGGAAACCATGAACACAGAGATGCCTTCATTGGCAAGAGCGGTAAAGATACGGCGGTTGACACCGATGACACCGACCATGGAAAGACCGGTTACGGTAATAAGTGCTGTACCATTGATAGAAGAAATACCCTTGATAGGTTTGGAGTCGCCATCAATCTTGTTCTTGATGATGGTGCCAGGAGCCTCTGGGTTGAAGGTATTCTTGACCTTGATAGGAATATTCTTGACACAAACTGGGTAGATAGTAGGAGGGTAGATGACCTTTGCACCAAAGTTGCAAAGCTCCATCGCCTCGATGTAACTCAGTTCGTTGATTGTGTAAGCTGATTTGATGACACGTGGGTCAGCAGTCATGAAGCCATCTACATCGGTCCAGATTTCAAGCACTTCTGCATTGAGTGCTGCTGCGATGATAGCTGCGGTATAGTCGCTACCGCCACGTCCGAGGTTGGTAGTACGCTCGGTATTCTTGTCGCGGCTGATAAAACCCGGAACGAGAGAGATGCGAGGCAGCTCTGCGAAGGTATCCTTTACCAATTTGTTGGTCAACTCACTGTCGAGGGTATGCTTTCCGTTGATACGCTCTGTCTTGATGAAACTGCGTGAGTCAAACCACTTGGCGCCACGAATCAATGTGGCAACGATCTTCGAACTGAGCCTTTCTCCATAGCTCACGATGGCATCCTGTGTCTTTTCGCTTAAATCGTGGATGAGATACACACCGAAATAGATGCTCTTCAACTGCTCGAAGAGGGCATCGACCGATTTGAATAAGTTTTCTCTGTCTGAGGTGTCGGTGATGATGGTGTCTATCATCTTGTGGTGGCGATCAACCATGGCATCGAATTCGACTTTCCATTGTTCATCACCCTTGAGGGCAAGCTGAGAGGTTTGCAGAAGTTTGTCGGTGATTCCGCCAAGTGCGCTCACGACAACCACTACACTCTGTTTCTTAGCCTCATTTTCTACGATACGTTTTAAGCTGAGGATGCTTTTTACGGAACCAACAGATGTTCCGCCGAATTTTAATACTTTCATTTGTTATTGATTTTTGTTGGTAATGTAGTGCTTCCCCCGAAACGACCGGGGCTGAAGCAGAACTTGACCGCAAAAATACAAAGTTTCTGTCAAACTGCCAAAGAAAATTGGAGAAAAGTAACAAATTGCTGCCAAAAATGTATTTTTATACTATTTTTTACAGCAATTGTATGTATATTTAGGGATGCTATAATGGAAAGCTTTGTTTTTGGTAAGCCTATGATAGCACGTCTTGCCCCAGATTATTTTAGCTGAACGCTCCGTTCAGATACTCTTTGGTCAGTTCGTGCTTTGGATTCTTGAATACTTCTTCTGCGCTTCCTTCTTCAATCACTTCGCCGAGATACATGAAGATGACATGGTCGGCTATGCGGAGTGCCTGGCGCAGGGTATGTGTCACCATCACGATGCTATAGTCTTTCTTCAATTCAGTGAAGAGCTGTTCTACCTTTTTGCTGCTGATAGGGTCGAGAGCAGAGGTGCTCTCATCGGCGAGGAGGTAACTTGGTTCTACGGCAAGGCTTCTGGCAAGGCAGAGGCGCTGCTGCTGAACGCCGCTCAACTTGGAAGCAGGAGTCTTCAGTCTGTCTTTCACTTCCTCCCAGAGACCTACTGCTTTCAGGTAATGCTCTACGATGCTGTCGAGCTTTTTTCTGTTGTGGATGCCATGAATACGGCAGCCGTATGCCACGTTGTCGTAGATGCTCATAGGGAGTGGGCATGGGTGCTGAGGTACGAGACCTATGTTGCGGCGCACTTCAGAGAGCTTGCTGCTGCCTGCTTCGAGAATATTATTTTCACCTAAGTTTACCTCACCATTCATCTTCAGACCTTCCACGCGGTCGTTCAGGCGATTGAAAGTGCGGAGTAAAGTTGATTTGCCGCAACCAGAAGGACCGATGATGCAGGTAATCTTGTTCTTTGGGATACTTACGTTTACATCTTTCAGAATCTGGGCTCCGTTGATATAGACATTCAGATTTCTGGTGTCTAACTGTGCTTGGGTGTTGTGAGCAAATTGAATAGCCATATCTTTATCTTCTATATTTTATGATTCATACACCTATATATATAATAAGGTGTAATCCTCTGGGTTGTTACTTCTTATTTCCGTTTGCAAAGGTACGAAGTTTTCGGGGGCCTGGCAATCACCTACATAGGGTAAATTCATACCCTATGTGTGGTATATAGGAATGCTGCAATTGTGGTATTGTGTTTCCGGTATAATCTTCATACCTTTGCAGCCAGATTGATGTATATACGGAGAATGGATGTATATACGAATATGTGAAGTACATTTTAAGCAAGTTATGAATATGAAAAAGAAGATGATAGGAATCATAGCATTAGGTACTTTCTTGTTGCTGGCAGGTTGCAGCAGCAAGGGGGAAGTGAAGCGTGATGCTCATGGCAGGAAGGTGCTGAGTGGATATATCACGCTATCGGGAGCCTTTGCGCTTTATCCGTTGGCAATTCAGTGGGTTGATGAGTTTCACCGGCTTCATCCCGAGGTGGATATTGATCTTTCGGCAGGTGGGGCAGGAAAGGGAATTACTGATGTGCTTGCCGACCAGGTGGATATTGCGATGGTAAGTCGTGAACTGAAACCTCAGGAGAAGGAGAGAGGTGCCTTAGCTTTTGCGGTGGCGAAAGATGCTGTGGTGGCTACGGTCAATGTTAATAATCCGATTTATAAGGAACTGTTGAAGACAGGTTTGAGTAAGCAACAGGCTCAAGAGATTTGGGAAGGAAAGACGAAACTGAATGTCTATACCCGTAGTGATGCTTGTGGAGCTGCCGAGACCTGGGCGGCATTTTTGGGGAAGAAGCAGGAAGATCTGAAAGGCACGGGTGTCTTTGGAGACCCAGGCGTGGCGGAGACCTTACAGAAGGATGTAAATGGTATAGGATTTAATAATATCGGTTATGCCTATCATGATAAGACGCATAAACCCACGAAAGGGATTGCCATCGTTCCTATTGATGTGAATGATAATGGAAAATTGGATGAGGAAGAAAAATTTTATGGAACCTTGGATGAACTGATGGAGGCTATTGCAAAGGGAAAATATCCTGCACCGCCAGCCCGCAATCTTTATCTTGTAACGGCAGGAAAACCGAAAAATCCAGTTGTGGTGGAGTTTCTGAAGTATGTCAGAACGAAAGGGCAGCGGTTGAATGCACCAGCCGGATTTGTACATATCTGATACCGGTTGCTTTCTCTGTTGGAGTATATTTCTAAACGGATCGTAATAGTTCTTCGGTCTGTACTGAGGGGAGAATATTAAGTCTGTTTGGTGGGAAATAACTCTGTCTGTTTGGTGAAAAATAATTTAAGTTTGTCCCTGACAGACAAAAATACGTCCCGATATAAAAGAATATATCGGGACGTAAATATGAAGTTTCGTTTACACGAATCTTGTTTTAAGAGAGGAGATTACTCGATAACGATGAGTGCATCCTCTTCGAGAACAGCCTGACCAGGCTTTACGCAGATAGCAGTTACCTTACCGTCTTTCTCTGCCTCGATGTTGTTCTGCATCTTCATAGCCTCAAGAACGACAACGGTATCGCCAGCTTTCACTTCCTGACCTACAGCAACTTCGATGCTGGTGATAGTACCAGGGAGAGGAGCCTTCACAGCGTTGGCTGTGTTGACATTGGCAGCAGGAGTAGCCTCAGCATCATCAGATGCAGCAGGCTGACCGAGCACTACCTTCTTCTTCTCTGGCTCAGCTTCCTGTTCCATTTCTACCTTGTAAGCTTCGCCATTCACGTTCACGCTTGCGATGTTACCCTCAACACCGTCAATCTGAACCTTATATTCTTTTCCGTCGATTGTATATTTAAACTCTTTCATTTCTTATTCTTTATGGTTTGGCTGTTAAACTCAGGAACTTGGCATTCCACATAGTCTGACGTGGCTTGATGGTGATGATGCCTGATTCCTTGTCATGTACGTTATTACCCTGATACTCATAGAGAGCCATGGCAATCGCAGCATAAATATTCTTATCCATTTATTCTAATGTTTAATGATATCATTACATTGGCATACAACCATGCTTCTTAGCAGGCAAGCTCTGACGCTTGGTAGCGAGCTGAGCCAAACCACGGCAGATGCGGAAACGGGTGTTACGTGGCTCGATGACATCATCGATGTAACCATACTGAGCTGCCTGATATGGATTAGCAAACTTGTCAGTATACTCCTGCTCCTTCTCTGCCAAGAATGCCTTAACATCCTCTCCAGCTTCCTTCTTAGCCTTAGCTTCTTTACCGCAGAGGACTGCAACAGCACCGCTGGCACCCATTACGGCAATCTCTGAAGATGGCCAAGCGAAGTTCAAGTCAGCACGCAATTGCTTGCAGCCCATCACGATGTGGCTACCACCATAGCTCTTACGCAATGTGATAGTGATCTTTGGCACGGTAGCCTCGCCGTAAGCGTAGAGCAACTGTGCACCGTGGAGGATGACAGCGTTGTACTCCTGACCTGTACCTGGCAAGAATCCTGGTACGTCAACGAGAGATACGATAGGAATGTTGAATGCATCGCAGAAACGAACGAAGCGAGCTGCCTTACGGCTGGCGTTTACATCGAGTACACCTGCGTAAGCTGATGGCTGGTTGGCTACGATACCAACGCTCTGACCATTGAA
>CAMBBY010000056.1 GCA_945863825.1 uncultured Prevotella sp.
GATTCGCCTTAGTCTCGTGGGCTCGGAGATGTGTATAAGAGACAGAGCGCGACCTCTCTGACCTGGTGAAGCGCGACCGCAATCATCCTAGCATCATCATGTGGAGCATCGGCAACGAGATTCCTGAGCAGTGGAGCAAGGAGGGTATGGAGATAGCCAAGCATCTGCAGAACCTCTGCCATCAGTATGACCCTTCTCGTCCTGTCACTCAGGGTATGGATAAGGCTGAAGCTGCTTTAAAATCAGGCTTTGCTCAGGTGATGGATGTCCCTGGTTTCAACTATCGCGTACATAAATATTATAAGAATATCGAGCAGTTGCCTCAGGGATTCCTCTTGGGCTCCGAGACGGCATCTACAGTCAGCTCTCGTGGTGTGTATAAGTTCCCGGTAGAGGTGCGTGCTTGCAATAACAACCCATATCCAGATGGTCAGTGCTCCAGCTATGATACAGAGTATTGTTCTTGGAGTAATCTTCCAGATGATGATTGGAAGTTGCAGGATGATTACAGTTGGGTGATTGGAGAGTTTGTGTGGACGGGTTACGACTATCTGGGCGAGCCTACTCCTTACGATACCTACTGGCCAAGCCGCAGCAGCTACTTTGGCATCTGCGACCTTGCTGGCCTTCCAAAGGATAGATATTACATGTATCGTTCCCGCTGGAATGAAACTCAGCATACCACCCATCTTCTTCCTCATTGGAATTGGACAGGTCGTGAGGGACAGGTAACTCCGGTTTATTGCTATACAGATGGTGTGGAAGGTGAACTTTTCGTGAATGGCAAGAGTCAGGGTAGGGCTCGCAAGGATAAGTCAAGTCGTTTGGACCGCTATCGTCTCCGTTGGAACAATGTGAAGTATGAACCTGGTGAGATTCGCGTGGTTACCTACAATCAGTATGGCGACAAGGTAGGCGAGGACGTGAAGCGTACAGCCGGAGAACCTGCGCAGATGAAGTTCAGCGTGGAGACTCCAGACCATGAGCCTATCGCTTGTATGGTAGAGGGCTGTACAGATGAGCACAATGTGCTTCTGAATGCTGATGGCAATGACCTCGCCTTTGTCACCGTGAGCCTTCTGGACAAGGACAGCAATGAGTGTCCGCTCGCAGATGATGAGCTGACCTTCGAAGTAACGGGTGCCGGAACCTTCAAGGCAGCCTGCAATGGCGATGCCACATCGCTCGAACCTTTCACCCATCCACATATGAAACTCTTCTCAGGCAAACTCGTTGTCATTGTGCAGAGTAGTACGCAGAAGGGCAATATCACCCTGAAGGTGAAGGATGGCAAGAGAAATATCGAAAAGACCATTCAGTTAGAGGCAATATAGAAAATATATGTCCTTCGTTTTTATCGTAGGATTCCTTTTCTTTTCACAAATCCCAAGGACTAGAGACTGTTCTTTATTCCTTGGGATTTTTTTCTTTTTATTTGGTAAAGTGCCAATAATTGATTAATTTTGCAGCCAACAATAACTAATTTAAGCAAATAATTTCAAGATGAAGCAATTTATTCATAGAATATATGTGGTATGCCTGTTGGCGATGCTGTTCATTCAGGTTGCAGCGCAGCGATTCGTTAACGTGTCGTTCGAGGGTGCGCAGACCGTGTGTGCCATTACCCAGGATGCACAGGGGATGATGTGGGTTGGTACTGATAACGGACTTTATAGTTATGATGGTTATCATGTCTATCTCCACTATCAGGATCATGCCTATAGCAATACGCGCGTCAATGCTCTCGCTTTCGATAATAATCTGTTGTATTTGGCTACTGGCAATGGTGTCTTGAAATTCGACACCCATGCCAATGCTTATGTGCAGACTCCAGCTGTTGCAGACTTTCAGGATGAAGCGAAGCGAAAAGCTGTCAGGGAGCTGCGTGTGCTGGACCTGAAAGACAAGAATGCCAACTATGGAGGGGATGTCTATGCCTTGCTGCATACCTCAAAAGGTCTGTTGCAGGGTAAGATAAATGGGCTGTATTTGAATAACCGCCTGTTGCCTCTTACGGCAGGTGCCCAGCCATTGGTAAATGCCCTGGCATACGATGCCAAGCGCCATTGCTACTGGATTGGTACAGAAGGTGCGCTCTATTGTGCTGATCTCAATCTTCAGACATTCTCCCGGATTGCAGCTTTGGATGGCAACTCGGTGAAATGTCTGGCAGAAGAAGCAAATGGCAATCTTTACATCGGAACCGATAACGGACTCTATGTGATGGCGATGAACAATGCCATCTCCCATTATTCGCACGACTCTCGCAATGAAGCAACCATTCCGAACAACATCGTATGGGCCTGCTTCGTGGATAAATGGCAGAATGTCTGGATTGGAACCGATAACGGACTTTCTCGTCTCACCACCCATACCTATTATAATTATGTGTCGCTCGACAAGATAACCTTTTCGGGTGAAGGTAACTGTCTTCATGCCATGTTCCAGACCCGTAATGGTGAATGGTGGATGGGTGGAACCAATGGCTTGATTCATTATTCTCAGGCGAAATCTTCTACAGGCGATGCTGCTTATCAGGATGTGGCTTGGTATAAGCAGAACAATCAGGCTTATCCGCTTAGCCACAACCGTGTGCGTAAGATTTATGAAGACCATGATGGGGATGTCTGGATTTGTACCGACCATGGTATCAACCTTTATGATCGCAGCTCCAGACAGATGCGTAATTTCATCGTCTATGACAGAACGGGCAAGTATTCTACAGCCTGGGCTTATGATATTCTTCAGGATAGAAAGGGCAGATTGTGGATGGCATCCTATCAGGGTGGTGTCTTTGTGATGGATAAGGCTTCCTTGCTTGCAGGTAAGACCGTAGCCGACTATCATTTCTCTGACCAGGGCAAGAATGCCCTTTCCGGATTGCATGTCGGTCAGATGGCCATGGACGGAAAGGGAAGAATATGGGTTTCCACTTTCAATCGCCTCGATTGTATCAATCCGTATGATATGAAGGTGGCTCATGTGGCTAATTTTGATGTGGTTAACTATATGATGACCGACAGCCAGGGCAATATATGGGTTGGTGATAATAGCTCGGTGAAGTGTTACTATGCTGCAGGCGAGATTCTGGGTTCCAATTTCGGCTCAAAGGAGTGGAAGATAGGGGGCAAGGTAAGTACCATGTGTGATGTGGATGGCAAGATATGGGCTGTAACCGGTAATGAGTGTTGCGTCATCAGCCGTGAAGGAGAGAGCATGCGCTTTGTCATCCCTTCCATTACTCCATTTACCATTTGCTACAGCAAGTCTACCCATGAAGTGGTGATGGGTGGTAATGATGGCTTTGTTGAGATTCGCTCTGATGCGGTTCTTTCTCCGAAGAAACTCAACCGGTTGATTTTGGCGGGCATTGTCGTGAATGGCAAACCATGGGATGAGCATAGTGAGAAACTGATGCTCAAGAGCGATGAGAACAGTTTTATCCTGCAGCTTACAGACCTTCCGTTTGCTGATCATCCTTCTGCTGTCTATGCATACAAGCTGGAGGGCAGTGATCATGACTGGAATTATCTGAAGTCGGGAAATATTGATATTGTCTACAATGGTTTGTCGTATGGCAACTATCATCTCACGGTTTGTGTCGTAAATGGTGAAGGAAAGATAGGTGCTGAAGTCTATTCGCAGGACATCTCGGTGTTGCCACCTTGGTATCTTACCATCTGGGCAAAACTGTTTTACATCACGGCTTTGATAGTTCTTATCTCCTGGGTGGTAAGCTACTATTTCCTTCATAAGAAATTGGCAGAGGAACAGAAGCAGAAAGCAGAAATCCTTGATCAGGTGCAGATGCGCATGACCTTCTTTGCCCGTTTGACCGAAGGATTGAAGATGGCTGTGGCTCATCAGTCGTTTGATGAAGTGAACGAATTAATGTATCGCTTCCTGGATGTCAAACTGCCTCAGAATCATGCTTCTTCAACGGCAGAAGTTCAAATGGAGAAAACTTCTTCATCGACAGCAGATGAAGATGCTGATGAGAAAAAGTCAGAGGTAGCAGCTGCAGAACCAGAATTGAGTGAGGCTGACCAGCATTTGCTGGATGAAATCAACCATGCCATCGAGGAGCACATGATAGATTCCAATTTCAATGTCACGATGCTCCAGGAAGTAATGGGCATTGGTAATAAGCAGCTTTATCGTAAGGTGAAGGCCTTGACAGGCATGACTCCGGTAGAATATATTCGAGACCTGAGAATGCAAAAGGCTGCCAAACTCCTGAGCGCCGGAAAGTTTAGTGTTTCTGAGGTGATGTATACTGTTGGCTTCTCCAATAGCAGTTATTTCTCGAAATGCTTCTCTAAGGTCTTCGGAATGACACCTACGGAATATATGAAACAGAAGTAAAGTCTATCGGAAACAGCATTGGCTTCCAAGTTCAATGTTCCAAGTTCAATGTTCAAAGTATATGATATTAACGATTACAGGTTCCGACAGCACCGGTGGCTCTGGTGTGCAGGCGGATATCAAGACGATATTCGAATTGGGAGGTTATGCCGTTTCGGCGATAACCAGCATCACCGTGCAGAATACGCTCGGCATCCAGGAGTTCTTCGATATTCCTGCTGAGATTGTTTCGGGGCAGATAGAGGCTATCATGAACGATATGCAGCCCGATATAGTGAAGATAGGTATGATACGCAGGGTGGAGACGCTGAATGTGGTCATCGATGCCCTGACTCGGTATCGTCCTGCTCATATCATCTATGCTCCAGCTATCTGGTCTAGTCAGGGCGATGCGCTGATGACGGAGGATGTGGTGAGCCAGATCAAATACCGTCTGCTGCCCCTCTGCTCGGTAGTTGTGGCGAGAAAGAAGGAGAGTGACATCATTCTTCAGAACTCCCGACTCCTGGAACTTGCCGAGAAGCAGGGACTCCGGATTTATCGCCTCGACAATGCCAATTCGCATGGTCTCATCAACCGTTTCTCTTCAGCCCTTGCCGTCTATCTGAATCAGGGCAAGAAGATGGAGGAGGCGTTGGCGATGGCGCAGGATTTCATCAATATAGAATTGGCACGGGAGAGCAATCTGCAGGGCAGGAGTTCCGAGCTTTACAACCAGTTTATCTCGCAGGTGAATAACTTCTGCCGCACCTATAGCGATGTGCATTTCTATGCCGACCAGCTGAATGTGAGTGGCCGCTATCTTGCGCAGGTTACCCGCCGCATCTCTGGCAAGACGCCGAAGGCAATCATTGATGAATACATCGTGAAGGAGATAGAGCGCGAGCTCTCAACCACCACGCATACGGTGCAGGAGATAGCCAACACCTTCGGCTTCTCATCCCAGGCTCATCTCACCAAGTTCTTCAAGAAGATGAAGGGGGTCACTCCTTCTGCTTTCAGGCAACCAAAGCTTGTTAATTAAAATGAGTATAGCCAAAAGAAATAATGAAATCCAGCCAACTGAGGAAATAAAAAATTCAGCCAACTGAGGAAATATCGAAAAAAGTAGTATGGTAGACCTCCCGAAAATTTTCTCCCGACGCATCACTTTGTGCCCGGAAATAGCAAAAAGTTGCCCCGGTAGAGGGCAATATTGTGCCATAGTTAGGCAATAAATGGAATGAGGCTCTTTTTACTCGTCAGGACTATCATGACGACTTCCCGGAGGCTTTCCGGCACCTCGTAAGTACCATCACACTTTATATAATAGACTGTACAATAACTTTTTTACCCACATTGCAGCAGCCTTTGGTGAAAAACTTAAAGATTCCTAGCTGATTTTGCATAAAAAAACTATATTGGATCAAACCTGAATATAGGTTTCTTTATCATTTCGGGTTGAAGATACATCAACATATAGATAGGGTAATAGAGTATCTTGTCCACAACCTGAACATTGCCATTAGAAAAAACTATGGCACTAGAAATTTCGTACTCCTCATTGTTCATCACATTAGAGAGTGCATTATGACGTTTATAATCCTTGCCCGACTTGATTTCTATCGGCAAGATCTTACCTCTGTCTTCTATTACAAAGTCCAGTTCACCCTGCTTCTTATTATTGAAATAATAAAGATTGTATCCGTGAGCACGTAATTCTTGCGCTGCAAAATTCTCATAAATGGCTCCATAGTTGATTTCTGTTGTACCTGTAAGTAAATCGATCGCTATATTGACAGCATACTGGCTTGCCAACAACCCCACATCGCTCATGAACAACTTAAATAAATTGCGCTGTTCACCAAGTTTTAAAGGCAAGCGAGGTTCTTCTACATTATAAGTAGGGAGAGCCACGCCAGCATCAGCTAGCCATAAGAAAGAATTTCTGTAACGCTCAAACTTTGCCTTTTCATTTAATGCCTTCAAAATAAAACGTTTGTTCTTGGCATTCAGTTCTGAAGGTATCAAGTCAAATATATCTTTGATATACAGCTTGTTCTTTGGGTCATACTTGGCTATATCCTTTCCGTAGAGGTACACGATTTCTCTCTGTGCTTCACGTACTATTTGTAAATTATTCGTATTGATATACTTTTGGACTGCCTCAGGCATTCCTCCTATGATGAGATAAAGCTGAATGAGATCATTCAGCTTATTATGTACAACCTCGTCCACCACCTTGCATTGCTCATAGCACTCCTTGACATGGGCCATTACTCCTGTGCTCATGCCTACTGCTTCTGCAAATTCCTCAAAATCGAGAGGAAACATCTCTTTCTCTGCCATATAGCCAACAGGTACACTGCGGATGTCTTTCAATTCTACCCCTAACAACGAACCACTCATCACATAGCGATAGCTACCTTCTTCTACCAAGAATTTGATGGCAGTAACTATCTCCGGACATTCCTGCACCTCATCAAAGAAAACAAGAGTGTTGCCTGGAGTAAGTTTCTTCTCTGCCAAGGCGGAAAGGCGCAAGAGGATTTCCTTAGCATCAGAAGGAGATTTAAATGCCTCCCTATACTTAGAATTATTGAGGAAATTGAACTCCACTACATTCGCAAAGCATTCCTC
>CAMBBY010000057.1 GCA_945863825.1 uncultured Prevotella sp.
GCCGAAGGGTCAATCCTATCCAGCTCAAATACATCAGCAACCTTGCGGCTGCCAGCGAAACGGCAGAGACGCTGTTGGAGTCCTTACAGAAGGGTAAGAAGGAAGGCGGTGGCGGTAGCGACCAGTTCTTCCAGACTTCTGCGGTCAACTTCCTGGCAGCATGTATCTACTTCTTCTGCAACTACGAGAAGCGTCCCTACGATGCCAATGGTCACGAGATGAACTACGACAAGACCATTGACCCTGAGACGGGTATGATAAAACCGACAGGCGTAGTCCGTGACACGGCAGGAAACATTGTAGAACCTGCCTACTGGTTGGGCAAGTACAGCGATATGCCTCATATTCTGTCCTTCCTGAATGAGAGTTACGAAACCATCTTTGAGGTGCTGATGACCGATACTGAGGTGGCGCCATTGCTTGGCCCGTTCCGCACGGCTTTCGACAACAAAGCCATGGAACAGTTGGAAGGTATGATTGGCACGCTGCGTGTCTTCACCTCCCGACTGGCCACCAAGGAGTCCTATTGGATATTCAGCAAGGAAGGCGATGACTTTGACCTGAAGGTAAGTGACCCTGCCCATCCGAGTTACCTGCTCATTGCTAACGACCCTGAAATGGAGAGTATCATCGGTGCTTTGAATGCACTTATCTTGAACCGCTTGGTCACTCGTGTCAATACCGGCCAAGGCAAGAATGTGCCTGTCAGCATCATCGTCGATGAGTTGCCGACGCTCTATTTCCACAAGATAGACCGCCTGATTGGTACCGCCCGAAGCAACAAGGTCAGCGTGACCTTGGGCTTCCAGGAACTGCCGCAGTTGGAGTCCGACTATGGCAAGGTGGGTATGCAGAAAGTTATCACTACTGTAGGTAATGTGGTTAGCGGCTCAGCCCGAGCCAAAGAAACCCTCGAATGGCTCAGCAACGACATCTTCGGTAAGGTAGTGCAGTTGAAAAAAGGTGTCACCATCGACCGCGACCGCACCTCCATCAATCTCAATGAGAATATGGACTCCTTGGTTCCAGGCTCAAAGATTGCCGATATGCCCACCGGCTGGATATGCGGCCAGACCGCCCGCGATTTCGTCAAGACCAAGACTGGGCGAGGGGATAGCATGGACATCCAGGAGGCCGAGGAGTTCCAGACCAGCAAGTTCTTCTGCAAGACCGACTTCAATATGGAAGAAATCGGCAAAGAGGAAGCCGACTACGCCAACTACCCCTTGCCGAAGTTCTACAACTTCCCTTCCGTTGAAGCCCGCGAGCGCATTCTCTATGCCAACTTCCTGAAAGTAAACAAGGAAGTCAAAGACATGATCGCCGAAATCCAGGAGTTCAACAAGAAATGAAAATAGCCTTGCGTCCTCTCTCGCCTAAGAGGATGCAAGGCTATCTTTCGTTAGTTCACTTAACCGATCTTCTCGCAAACGAAATGGGAGCCGTTCATGTGGTGGAGATCAATCTCGATGCCATACTTGCTCATGAATAACTGGGCAAGCATGAGTTGTTCACGGCTCATACCGAGTGGCGGAGTTGTGGTCGCAGTGCTCGTTTCCACGAACATGCCTTTTTCAAGGCGTTGTCTCTTGTTCTTACAAGCGGCATTACCGCTGTTCTTCACTGAAATTTTCCAAAGTGCCATAATAATCTCTATTTGATGGATTTGATTTTGAATATACGTTTGTACCAAGGTGCCTTTTGAGGATAAACACCGATGGCAAGGAATATTGCATTTTCTATAGAAGCGTCAATGGCATCAAAATAATCTGTCATTGCTTCATCTTTAAGGAGAGTTTGATATATATCCTCATTAATAACTATGGTCGTCTTAGCATAGTTACTCATTTCATTTATTGCCGCTTGGGATATGTGTTTCCTGTTCTTACCTTCAAAACAGAAAGGTAATGTGACGATGTTCGTTACCTCTACACCCTTATCACTTAGATATTTTGCAAAGACAGGAGCACCACCAGTACCTGTTCCACCGCCTAAGGTGCTAATTACGATGGCTTTGTGAAACAGATAATTATCAAGTATTGTTTCTTTCTGTAAACATTCTTCCGCTTTTTGTCGGCCTATCGTTTCATTACTACCACAACCCAAGGGCTCATTGTCGCAACGGAAAAAAGAAACATGCTTTTGCAGAACTTCATTCATGCTGGCTTTCTTTGTTGCAGTTATCGCACCTGTGCCAATGGCTTAAACGGCTATATCCTTATTGCTGATTCCATTTTCTTGACAGGTTGAACCTTCATTACTATAAGATGTGAACTCTTTTATATCCATATACTATTATTTTGATGATGCAAAGGTCGGTATTGGGTGTGCCAACTATGGGCGCTCCATTCAAAAAATTGCAGTTTTACAGAAAAATCATTTTTTGCTATGATTGATAGCGCACGTAATCTTGCACAGGTTGTCTTCCCTCGGGGATAGTCCCCACTTTACCTCGCAATCCAATCCTTTGGGAATGAGCAAATCCACCATATAACTTATGACAGATATATCGCTCATCATGAGAGGAGCGGTGATTGGGAATTGGATATGGATAAGCACTTTGGTGCTATTGCCACAAGATATTTCCAAAGCCTCGTATTGTTCTGCTATATCATCAAACAGGATGTGCAGGTGTTGCGTGATATCCTCAGTTGCAGCTTGCAATATAACGATGCTACTCTGATTATCGCCTTGGAATGTCTTTAGGTCATTCTCGTCAAGTGACACTATCCAGCGAGGCGAGGTCATTACCTCTTCTTTGAATTGTTCAAAATCTTTCATATCGTTCCGTATGTTACTTTGTCGTCAAATTCCACATGTACCTCCAGGTTGAACTCTCTCACATAGATAAGATCGTATAGGGAGAAGTAGCAGTGGTCGTATAGATTATGGAAGGGATGTATAAGGTGCAGGTCTTTCGACCATTCTCTGTCCAGTCCCTCGTTCCAGTTGTCGTTTGGGTCTTCCATACCCAGCCAATTCTCCAATGTCTCATGTCCGCTATGCTCTGGCGGATATTCTCTGCTGAAACGGAGTGACCAAGCGCAGCCATCGTCATAGAGCGCACAGAAACCGCCGCATGTGAGCGCATCCCACACCTGCTTCGCCGTTTCTGTTTGAATGGGGTGAAGAGCAGGATAATCGTAGCCAAGGAATATCTTTCCCTCCACCTCGAAGTCTTCAGGGCAGTCCTCGCGATGCAGGCATTCTTGATAAGTTGCCATCGTGCGACGATACAGCTCAGCGCAAGCCTTGCGGAGTGCATCATTAAACTCAACAAGGAGTTGTTTCGTCTCATCGTCATACACATTCAGATGCCAAAGCACGTTACGTCGCTCTTCAAGCAAGTATTCCATCACATGCTTTTCTTCATCAGAGTATCGGCAATGCTCGTTTCTCCTTGCAATCTCTTCCTCCAGCATCACGATGCGAGGATCTTCAAATATGTGTTTTATGTCCATAACTCAATCCCATAAATAAAGATAATACTTATAAAATAGATCAAAGCCCTCTTCAAAATCCTTCATCTATTATTGTTACAATGCACCTGCGTGCATATTGAGTTCGAAGGCATATATCATCTTGTCAATAACCTTGTGCCATGCCTCCATAGAGGCAATATCTCCGGGATGGCCATGCTTATCTAAGGCTTTGAATGCCTTAAGCCTTGGGACAATCAGACGTGCAATAATGTTGTCCGTATTCCACACCTCCTCTATCGGGTAGTCGTGCTTGTGACTCCATGCTTCTACTATGTCTGTTTTCTTCTTGCGTTTCATAATCCTTCGTGTTACTATTTTGGGTGCAAAATAATAAAGGAGGTATGCCAACTATGGGCGCACCTCCTTTTTAAGTGAAGAAAATATGTGACGCTGATGCTTTGGGTTTATTTCTACATGGAAATGACCATAGCCACTACTGTAATCTCTATCTGATTCCCTAAATCCGGTTTGTAGTCGAATACTATATCCACTGAACCTTCAATTTCCTCAGAAGTGATAACTTTATCTCGTAGAGCTGTAAGAAGAAGGTCTTCATTGGTATTGACCAAAGGAGGTTTATTCCAAGGATGCCCTGCTGCAAGATAGATGATTACGTTATCTGCCTGAGGTAGCATATCATATCGGGTGATGAGGTCCGTCAGATAGCTGGATGCATCAGTGGTTTTGTCTGCGTATGACTGAATGGTGACGCTCGCAAATGTGCCAGAATGGAATAAATTACAGAGCTGGCTAATCGTCAGATAATTGACCTCTATTGACAATGCCGGCAATACCTTAGTGATAAAGTTGCCAATGGCTACCATTCGCTCATAGTACTTCTCCATGAATACGTGACGGAAGAGGCGTTTGCGCTTTGTTCTGTTGGCTCGTTTATTGCCATACCCAACATCTTTCTTGGCTTTTTCAATCAATTCTTGTCTCTTAGATGGGAGGAGTTCCCTTATAGATGGCACATAACCACCATGACGGAGTATCATCTTCTTGAGTTCCATCGCTTTTGGCTTGTAGTCGCCACGTAGCCAATCCATCTTTTGACCTTCAACAAACCCGTAGAAGGAAGTATGCCATAGGCAACATGCAGCAATCTCGGCGTTAGTCGCATGTACGTTGGCATCTAGGACAATCTCCTTGGTGAGAGAGTGCTCCCACCAATCTCCCTCCATAGGATAAGCGTCCAGATGAAGCCCCGTGCCATCCTCCCAATCCTCCATTGTTATCTTGCACACATCGCCATTGGAATCATCATGATGCTTTGGCTCCATCAGCCTGAGCATATCGTAATGAAGTTTGAACCATCCAATGATATCTTTGTGTTCAGGATACATGCTCACTATATGCGGCTCCACTTCTTCAAAGGTAACACTGCAGAGAAGTTCTTTGTATGTCATCGCGAATTGATTTATGTTCGCCGCAAAAATAAAATGGAGCTATGCCAAATATGGGCACAACTCCAAAGATAATTGCTAAATCTTCTATCCGTTCAGTATTTTGATGGCTCTATCTGCCAATTCTGGTGTGATGCCGTCATACGGATTGGTCAGGATGAAGTGGGGCAGTTGAGAGTCCAGTATCACGTATTCATCATCGATAATGACATAACGCGCTTCTTCATGAAGATTATCGGCAATCCAGGATGCAATTTCTACGCCCTTCCACTGGGTGCGTCCAGGATCCACATCATCAAGGTCGGCATTGAGTAGCAAGTTGTCGCTGGCAGACGATGGCGTTACATCAATGACATTGCCGGGCATGTTCCTGTCACTCCACATCTGTTTCATAGCCTCCAGACCGAGATATTTCCACGACGACTCTATCACGATGTCTGCTCCAGTCTCTTCAACTATCCTCTTTAACTCAGCCACCGCATCAGAATCAAAGAAAGCTCCATGCTTATCTTTCCATGGTTTCCCATGATACATAAGCATGTTCTGGTTGTGCTCAGTGTTAAGCACACCGTCAAAGTCGAGAAAGATTATCTTCTTCATACGCTTCATTTTATTGGGTCGTGACAGAAATCTCTACGTTTGCACTTCTTGCAGAACTTGCCAATCCATACGTCATCAAACTGGTTCATGGCTTGCTCAACGATTGTTGGGTCATCTGTCAGTATGCCTGTCTCGAAGTTTCGTTTGTCCTCACCCTTCATGCCGATACCGGCTCCTGTCAGGTTGGCGCTGCCAATATAGACATCCTTGCAGTCAAAGACGAGCATCTTGAAGTGAACACGTGGACAAAGCACCCGCTCCATGCGATCATAAAGGACTGGGTATTTGTCAAAGTCCTCTCGGAATGTCGGACCTGGTTCCTTAGCATGAATGAGACGCACCTCCACACCCTTGCGTATGAGCTGCGCCAGTAGAGCCAGAAAAGGCTTCTTCTCCTTTTCCGCCTCCATATAGAGATCCTTTATGTCAGCAGTACCAATCCAGAGGGAGTGCTTCACGTTCTGCACCCGTGAAAGCACCCCCTTGTAGTGGTCAATGTTGGAAATGTACTGTATCACGAATTTGCCCAATCTAATAATTTGTCCCACGCTTTTTGAGGCTTGCCATTGCCGACAATCTCACAGGGCAGAGCATGATCTTTAGATAGTCCCATATTATATCGAAATTGAGAATTATATGTTTGGAATATCGGATTATTCTCGCTGAACCATGGATCTTTGTTTATGCCCTGATTGAATAATGATGTATATCCGGTTTCCTTGTGAAGCCAACCAAAGTTGTAACAACCGGAAGCGAAAAATTCTTGAATAGTGCAATCCATGAGTCTTACGCAAAGTATATAGAGAAGATGCAACTGTGTTTTTACATTGCGTACTTGACTAAGATCTTCATTTTTTGAAGACAAGTTACAAATAAACTTCTTTTCCTCCTGAATAAGGAATTCGTCCAATGAATCAAATTTACTGATTGAGTATCTTGCAGCTACAGCTATTATAGCAGAGTTTTTGGTATACTCATAATCGTAAATAAGACGACCGCTTGATACATGATGTGTATAGAGCGAACTATCAAGCAAATCACCCCATACCAAGTTGAAATCATCGTTAGCTAGTTGCTTGTAAACGTCGTAAGTGTTTTCCAACTTATGCTCATCGAAGAGGTCTATGTGTTGCTTCTGAAATACAAAATCTTTGATTTGAGTTTCTTTGTCTCCATAGACAGAAGCTATAATGTTCATGATATTGCCTTTAAAGCAACGATTATCCTCTATCTTATGGATCAGTCCCTTTGCAGATGGGTATTTCTGTATAATTCTTGCTTTCACATTCTCTTCAGCGCATTGTGAGTCGTTAAAGCCTTTGAGGTTGAAGCCATCATTTCTTATTGTTTCGGTGAAACTATCAGCATTGCATAATTCTATAATACTATTAATTATGCGTGGGTGTTCACGTTCGGATTTATCACTAGTATTCACAATGAGATTACGTATCACCCTGACAAATTCATTTGTCTGCTCACAGAAGA
>CAMBBY010000058.1 GCA_945863825.1 uncultured Prevotella sp.
ATGGCTTGGATCTCTTGGAACTGGGCCACCGGCTTCTACCTGTGCCTTCATGCCAGGAGCCAAATCCTCCACATTACTGATATATGCTGGAGTCAAAGGATCGATAGAAACCACAGAGTTCAGCAATGAACCATAACCCTTGGTCACGCCCTTGGTCTTCCACTTTTCGAAAGATGTATTAGTAGTCACGTTCAACCACTTATAGATATCATAGTCGGCATTGATCTGACCAGTGAAACGCTTATAAGTATCCTTGCTACCTTTAACGATACCATCATTGTTCAAGATATTCAAGCTAGCGAGGAAACGTCCCTTACCGTTACTTGCCTGCAAGGTGAGACTATGCTGGTGAGCCAAGGAATTCTCAAACACCTCGTCATACCAGTTGGTATTCTGTCCATTATAACCGTTTTTCTGGAGCAAGGCATCATCAATATCGCCCAAATACTTGTGATACTCGATATACTCAGGAGCATCAAAGATTTCAGCCTTCTTTCCCAACGACTGGATAGTGAACTTGCTGCTATAGGAAATCTGTGCCTTACCGCCATTGGCAGCACCCGTCTTGGTTGTGATGATAACGACACCATTACCTGCCTGCGCACCATAGATGGCAGCAGAAGCGGCATCTTTCAATACCTCCATGCTCTCGATCATAGATGGATCCAGATACTGGATGTTATCCACCTTCAGACCATCGACGATGAGCAACGGACCGATATTACCACTATTGGAAGAATAACCACGAATACGGATATCGGCAGCCTCACCCGGACCACCCGAGTTGATAATCTGCACACCGGCAGCCTTACCTTGGAGGGCAGCACCGGCATCGGTAGCTGACAAGCCCTTGATGTCATCGCTCTTGATAGATGCAACTGCACCTGTCAGGTCGCTCTTCTTCTGAACGCCATAACCGATGACAACGACATCATTCAGAACTTTAGAATCATCCTTTAAGGTAATGGTAAGCGTTTTACCAGCCTGAGCTTTCACGGTCTTAGTCTCCATACCCACATAGGTAATAGTCAATGTTGCATCAGGTGCAGCATCAATGCTAAACTTACCATCCAAATCAGTAACCACACCCAGCTTGCTGCCTGCAGCTTTCACAGTTGCACCAATGACAGGTTCACCACTTGGATCTGTAACTACTCCTTTTATAATACTCTGAGCCGACATTCCTGCAGGGAATAAACAGAGAAAGGATAGCAACGCTAACGGCTTTTCAATCTTTCTTAAGTTCCTCATAATAGATTAAATTGTTAATTTTCTTAGTTTATGATTGTTCGTGTTCAGTAAAAACATTCTTTTGTAAAGCACGCTGCAAAATTAAGATTTATTTAGTCACATGACTTTCTCTTATGTTACAATTACTTTACGAAACACAACAAAAAAAGCAAAAAGATACAAAAGATATTAGAAATGTAACAAAAAGAAATCCCGAAACTGCCTGGCAGTTTCGGGATACAACTTTTTATATTATCTTATTGATTTCCAATCTTGTTACTTGAACAGATGTGGCACAAATTCCTTCAGGCAGCGGCGCCAGGTAAGCCACTCATGATGAGTACCAGGAGAAACATAGACATCAAGCTTGATGCCCAGGTCCTTCAATTCCTTCGCCATCTTCTCCGTGCCGAAGTTCTCTTCTGAACCGCAGCCCATGAACATATAGTTTATCTGACTGTTGAACTTCTCTGCATCGGCAAAGACACCGTTGAAGCAGGTCTTGACATCCACTCCGAAAAGTGCACCGCTGAAGGTTCCCAGGGCTGAGAACTTATCCAGGTTCGGCAACACGGTGTTGAAAGTCTGGCAACCGCCCCATGACAAACCAGCCATCGCACGATGGTTTCTATCAGTATAGGTGCGGAACTTCTTATCTACCATCGGAATCAGATCCTTGATAATCACATCGTAGAAAGATGCGCCATAGAGCTTGCGCTCCTCATCCACATCCTTGCCCGGACGTGGCACGAAAGGCTGCTTCACATCACCGCTCTCCATTACCACAATCATAGGCTCAGCCTTGCCTTCGGCAATGAGGTTGTCCATGATGTGCTGCATATAGCCCTGATGGCTCCAGCCCGTCTCATCCTCGCCCATTCCGTGCTGCAGATAGAGCACTGGATAGCGCTTGCTCAGATTGGTTTCATATTCTGCAGGCGTATAAACCATGGCTCTGCGGAACTTGCCCTGAGATGCAGCATAGTAAGATACCGAACGAACCTGACCCTGTGCTACTCCCTGCTGAGGACGATAGTAATTGCCTTCGGCTCCCTCAGGAACCTCCAAGCCACTCGCCTCCCGGCAGCAACCGAAATAGGTTTCGCTGGCTGGATCTACTACCTGTACACCATCCACATTCAGGAAATAATAGTGGAAGCCTACTACCAATGGGTCAGAAACACCATACCAGTCGCCATCCAGATCCTTCTTCATCGGATATTTCTTTCCGCAGATGTCGAAGATGACCTGCTTTGCCTCCGGTGCATGGAGCTTGACGTAGGCACGGCGGTCTTTATCCACACGCGGATAGTTGGCATCCGGAATGATACCGAGCAGCGAGAGCATCATGTTGGCATAACGCTTACCCATGGTGCGATAGCTTTCGGCAATGAAATGCAATCCGTCGCCACGCTGCGGACATCCCTTGGAAGAGATGACGTGGGCAGTAGGGATGGTCTTGGCGATGTCATCCACAATGGCGATATGCTGCCAGCAGCTGCCACCCTGGTTTTTCTGAACGGTTTCGCCCACGAGCAAAGGTACATCTTCTGCCTTCAGGTGCAACTCTTTCAGAATATCGTTATACACGGTCTTCACACGGTTAGGCCAGTTGGCATCGCCATTGTTGGTTTCACCCTGATGCAGCAGGATACCCTTGATAACGCCCTGCTTCTGGGCAATCTTGGCAAGCTCGATGAGTCGGGCGTATGGATTGCCGTTATACTGGGAAGCGAAGTTCTTCATCCAGTCGGGCTGCTTCTTCAGGTACGCCTTGCAGGTGCGCTTGTCGAAGAGGTCGATGCTGGCACCGCCCACAGCCACGGTGATGGTTCCCACCTTGATGCTGTCGGGCAGATTGTCAACCATCTTTCTTCCGAAATAATCTACAGGAGTGAGGCCAGTGGTTGGTCTTGCCTGCGGAGGGACTGCGGTATGCCACTGTCCCTTTTTCCATCCAGCCTTTTCATCATCCACGGCATACATTGCCATGAATCTTGGATTCACACCTGTTCGGTCGATGTCTTCGATATTGGCATTTCCCTCCATGTTCGACTGTCCGAAGCAGAGATAAATCTGAAAGTTTGGGTCGGGCTTATCCTGCGCCTTCGCCCCGTTTTTCTGTGCCATCATCGTCATCGGGAGGCACATCATCAGCATTGATGCCACGAATGATAATTTATTCATTTCGTTCAGTTTTTTATTTATAATTGTTTATTCTTTAATCAAGATTTTCTTACCACCATGGATATAGATACCCTTGGTAGGACGAATAACCTTCACACCTTGAAGAGTGTAGTATGCCTTATCCGCAGATTTCATCATGGTTGCCACAGCTGGCTTCTCGATGCCTGTTGATGCATAGGCATCGTTGGCAAGAGAATAGCTTGGGCCATTCCAGTTGGTGCTCCAGCCCTGAATATTGCGGGCAGAGAAATCGGCGTTGGCTATCAGATTCTCTGATGTTCCTTCCTTCACCAACACCATGTCGTCAATATCGAGTGTACCACCGTATTTGCCAAATACAAACTGGAAGGTATCCAAGGTGAAGTTGGTTGTGAAATTCCAGGTCAGCGTCTTCCAGTCACCAGCCTCTACAGAATAGGCTGCCAGATACTGCACATCATCGCTTCCACCCCACTGGTTCTTGTGGTCGCTTGCATTCCAGATAGGCCAGAATGCCAGCTCAGCGCAATCTGCAGAAGTTCTCACCTTCATGGTCAGCGTATACTTGGCATCCTTCTCCAAAGCCTTTGGCAAGGTGTAGATAGCCTGACGGTCCCAGAGATTCTCTCCCTCAGTACTCTCGTAACGGATGAAATAGTTGCGGTTTTCCACAGGCACCACACCCAGAAGTTCGAGCATCACATCGGCATAACGCTTACCAAACATACGATAGCCCTCTGCAGTAAAATGGAGTTTATCGCTCTGCAACGGACAACCCTTAGAAGAAACCACATGAGCTGTAGGAATCGTAGCTGTAATATTGTCGATGATGGCATTATGCCCCCAGCAGGCTGCGCCCTGGTCTTTCTGTCCCAACTCGCCCACGAGCAATGGCACATTCTTGGCATCAAGTCCCAGGTCGGCAAGAATATCCTCATAAATCTTCTTTACCTTAGAAGGCCAGGTCTGATCGCAGTTGTTGGTTTCGCCCTGATGCAGCAGGATGCCCTTGATGACACCCTTCTGCTGAGCCATCTTGGCGAGTTCAATGAGGCGTGCGTATGGATTGCCGCCATATTCCTTGGCATAGTTGCGGAGCCAATCGGCAACTTCAGCACTCTGAAGATATTCCTGATACTTATCCTTATCGAAAAGATCGATGCTGGCACCACCCACGGCTACGGTAATCGTACCCACCTTCACTTCTTCGGGAAGATTCTCTACCATCTTTCTGCCGAAATAATCTACTACCGACAGTCGGGTTCCAGGACGTGCCTGAGGCGGAACGGCTGTATGCCAGAGACCCATGGTCCAGCCAGCCTGCGCATTATCCAGGGTGTACATTGCCAAGAATCTTGGGTTTACTCCCGTCTTGTCCTGGGCTTCGATGGCGGCATTTCCCTCCATGTTCGACTGTCCGAAGCAGAGATAAATCTGAAAGTTTGGGTCGGGAACAGAAGCCTGATTCAGCTGGTGGCGCTTGAAGAAGGTCCAGAGTTCCTTGGTAGAGTTCACACCGTTTGCTTCGTTGGAATGCCAGTGGCCCTTGCCGTCGATGGCAATCAGGTTCACCTCTACTCCATCGTTCACATTATTATATATAGTACGTGTAGCTTTGGGACCTGTGCTGCCGGCAGGATAAGGACGGATTACCTGCGGATTGCTTACATCGCAACCTTCGTAGGCAGCCCACTTCTTTACATATTCCTCAATGCTAGGATAACCGCCAGCCATGTGAGAAGGATCGCCCGTATATTTTAACACATCATCAGCGGTTCCGTGAATATGCATGATAGGCACCTTGCGGTTAGCTTTAGGCTGCTTACCGATATCCACACCGCTCACTGGTCCGAAAGCGGCAATTTTATCGCCAAGAGTTTCCAGGCAATGATAACCCAGCCAGCTACCCATAGAGAAACCCGAGAGATAGATGCGGTTCTTATCCACATTGTGCTTCAGCTCCATATCCTTCATGATAGCCTCCACAAACTTCACATCACCCGTACCGCCGGTATCCCACATTCTGTTATTACCCAGCGGATAGGTAACAATAAAACCCTCGGTATCGGCCAGCGCATTCCATTGCGTCTGTTTCTGCTGATACTCTGGGTCTTGATTCATACCATGAAGAGAAATCACCAAGGCTGGTGATTTCTCTACATTCTTTGGTACATAAGTGAGGGTCTTGCGAATAGAAGTCCCCACTTTCACCTCTTCCCAGGTCTGTGCCGCCATCTGGAGGCACAAAACCATGAGGAGAGATGCGAGCATTGAAAGTCGCTTCATCTGTTACTTGATAACCATCTTTTTACCATTCTTGATCACGATACCCTTGTAACCCTTGGCTACCTGCTGACCGGCAAGATTGAAAGCCTTGCCATCCTGCAGCTTGACATTCTCGATGTTAGAGATGCCTGTGGTTGTAGAAATCAACCAGGCACCGAGCACAGAAACCTTTGCAGGATTCTTTTCGTCAGTATATTGGATACCCATAGTCTTGATGACACCACCTTCCTTGGTGGTGAAGATAGTCTCACCGCTGCCGTTGAATTGAGGCCACTCAGAACCCTCCTCGTAATCTACACACATCTGAACATTTGGAGTTGGCCCAGCCAGTTTCACCTTGACGGTAACATCGCTCTTGCCTGCCAAACCGTTGATGGCGAGCTGCTGGTACTGTTTATCAAAAGAAACTACACCCTTATAAACAACTGTGTTATCAGTACCAGCCCAACCTGTGAAGGTGGGATCAATTTTCTTTTCAGTAGCGTCGGCACCCACCAGAGTCAGCTTCTTCACCTTCAGGTTCACTTCCTCTTCATCGGTATGCTGCACGCCTACACCTACGATGTAAGGATGCTGCTCCTGGTCGAAAAAAAGCTCAAACTTCTTGGTAGTTCCATCGCCCACTGCACGACCATAAGCAGGAGTAGCCTCACCTTCAGCATCAGCAGAAGTCTTCCAAGTATAGTTCACCTGGAAGTTGGCAGGAAGCGGATCTTCGAACTCAAGGATATACTTAGGATAATCTGCAGAGTTGACGTTGCAGGCAAACTCTGCTGCACCCCACTGCTTGGAGATAGTGAAGTCATAAACATCAGCATCGCCGGCAAAACCTGCATTCCAGCCACCACCCAAAACAAGAGGAGTCTCTGTCTGAGCATTCACACTTACAGCCATGAAAGCTGCTACAATCAAAGTAAATAGCTTTTTCATAAGATTTACAATTTGTTATTAAGTTAATAAATTCAGTTATAAGATTGAGAGGTTTCTCTAATCTGTTGGCAAAAGTAACAGAAAAGGCAGAAAAAGACTTTGCGTGGTATAATAAATACTTTGTGAGAAGTACCAAATAGGTTTGATAGCCAACATTATAACGAAAATGATACACCATCAAACCTATTTGAAGAGGAAATCACAACAAAGGAGTCATATAAATCGGTAAGAGGAGCGTTTGTCCATCTTTCTTCAAATCCTTTGTATACAAGAGATATCTCTTATCTATTTGATCAGAATATTTAGCACAAAACTCGTCTAGTGACTTATGAGTATTATATCCTGAGG
>CAMBBY010000059.1 GCA_945863825.1 uncultured Prevotella sp.
AGATGTGTATAAGAGACAGGACTGGTCCTACGCAATACCACGACGATGACGCCCGTGGAGAATGTTTCCGTGTATATAGCGATGCCAGGGAAAGCTACGAAGACCATAGCCGCTTTCTGGCACGGCAACAGCGATATGCCCGGCTTTTCTCACTGAACAGCAACGACTACAAAGGATGGGCAAGAGGACTGAAACAATGTGGCTATGCTACCAATCCGCAGTATGCCAACAAACTGATACAGATTATCGAACTGTACAAGCTCCATGATTATGATAAGGAAAAACGCTACGACAAATTCATGGCAGAACATAGTGGCACAGATCAGCCGGTCAACGCACAAGGACTTCTGCATCCTATCCACATCTTCAATGACAATTATTATCTGTATGCCAGAGAGGGAGAAACCTTCAAGAGCATCGGAAAGGAAGTGGGTATCAGTTGGAGAAAATTGGCTAAGTACAACGAAAGAGACAAGCACGACATCCTGCACAAGGGAGATGTCATCTATCTGAAGAAAAAGCGCAAGAAAGCGCCTAAGCAGTTCAAGAAACGCCCTCATATCGTACAACCGGGCGAGAGCATGTACAGCATTTCACAGAAATATGGCATCAGACTGAAGAGTCTCTATTCCAAGAATCACCTTGATCCTGACTTCAAGATATACCCTGGAGCCAGACTGAAAGTAAGATAAAGAAATAAAGAAAAGAAAATGAAGAAGAAAATACTGATCATGGCAGCTCTTGCTATGCTCATGATGCCAGGCAAACTCCTGGCACAAAACTTCAACGACTATTTCGTTGACAAAACCCTGCGAGTAGATTATACCTTCGTAGGAAACGCTAAGCAACAGATGATTGCTGTAGATGAACTGAACGTCATGCCTCGCTGGTATGGCAAAAAACAGCGTCTGGGCGAAGTACCTGTAGAAGGAAACGGACAAATTACAGTTCGTGCCCACAAGACAGGTGAGGTCATCTATCGCAACTCCTTCTCTACCCTCTTCCAGGAATGGCTTTCCTACCCGGAGGCTAAGAAGAATACGCAGAGTTTCGAGAATGTCTTCCTCGTACCGATGCCAAAAGACACGGTGGACATCACCCTGTCGCTCTTCAACAACCGCCGTGAGGTAACTGCGTCACTCACCCATCAGGTAGTGCCAACCGACATCCTCATCCACCACAAGGGAGAGAAGCCGACAGCATACGAAACCATCCAGCAGGCAGCCGATACAACTCGCTGCATCCATGTTGCTTACATAGCTGAGGGATACACAGATGCAGAGATGGACACTTTCATCAAAGACGTAAAGGATGCCAACGAAGCGCTCTTCAATCATGAGCCATTCAAGAAAATGCGTGACAGATTCAATGTCATCGCCGTAAAATCACCATCTGAAGAAAGCGGAACGAGCGAACCAGCCAAAGGAATCTGGAAGAATACTGCACTCCACTCTCATTTTGATACATTCTATAGCGACAGATACCTGACCACACTCCATCTGAAGGACCTGCACAACTGGTTGGCTGGTACCCCATACGAGCATATCATTGTACTGGTAAATTCCAAGAAATATGGTGGAGGCGGAATCCTCAATTCATACAACCTGACCTCTACCCACCACAAGTGGTACAAGCCAGTAGTAGTACATGAATTCGGGCATTCCTTTGCTGGTCTCGCAGACGAATACGCCTACGATTTCGAAGAGATTCCGATGTATCCACACGACGTAGAACCTTGGGAGCCGAACATCACCACGCTGGTCAACTTCTCCAGTAAGTGGAAAGACATGGTAAAGAAGGGAACACCTATCCCTACCCCTCTCTCAGAGAATACCAAGGTGGCAGAAAGCAAGGTGGGAGTCTTTGAAGGTGCCGGCTACAGCACCAAGGGAGTATATCGTGGCGTTCAGGATTGCCGCATGCGCATCAATGACACGCCAGAATTCTGCCCTGTCTGCAAGAGAGCTATCACAAACCTAATAGATTTCTATACAAAATAGTCCTCTATATAACTTCAAAAATAAGAAAATAACTGAAACCTATTTTCAGTAGAAATAGGTTTCAGTTATCTGTTACAAAACCAAAACTCCTTAGAACTATGAAAGAAAGAAAGATCGAAATTGAATACCAGTTTGCGCAATTGGAAGAATTGAGCCAGGAAGAACAGAACCTGGTGGAAAAAGCTATTGCTGCTACCCAGAATTCATACGCCAACTATAGCCACTTCTATGTAGGAGCCTCCTGTCTTCTGGAAGATGGTAGCATCGTCATCGGTGCCAACCAGGAAAATGCAGCCTTCCCATCAGGACTCTGTGCTGAAAGAACGGCAGTCTTTGCAGCACAGGCAAACCATCCGGAATTGTCCATCAAGACCATTGCCATCGCTGCAAGAAATGCCAACGGATTTCTCAAGGATCCGATTTCCCCATGCGGAGCTTGCCGTCAGGTCATCCTCGAAATAGAAGACCGCTACAAGCAACCGGTACGCATTCTTCTCTATGGCACGGAGGGCATCTATTGCTTCAGAAGCATCAAGGACCTGCTTCCTTTCTCTTTCGTAGATGCCAATATGAGATAACTACTTCAGCAGATCGCTGATTACAATGCCTATCACCTTAGGCTTCAATCCATCCAACATGTGGCTGACCTGTATGATACGGGCCTGCATGTCGGGTGTGTCCCTATATTTCTGATAAGCATCCTGAGCCTTAAGAAATTCATTCCATGCACCCACCCAGTTTTCCATAAACAGATGACAGAAACCTAAGCGGTAATAGGCATCCGGCTTTTCATTCTCATAGCACAACGGCAACATTGCCTCATACATAGGGATGGCCTCCTTGTACTTCTGCAGATTGAAAAGACTTTCTGCATTTGCCCAATAATAGAACGACCGTTCATGAGGGGCAAACAGAGCCAACTGGGGTATCGCCTCCGTCAGATACTTATTAGCATGTTCATAATCCCATTCGTAATAATAGCAGACACCTAAATAGGCCTTGTATCTGGGATTGAGCCGATATTGCTTCTCCAAGTCCTGCATAATCATCAGGCACTCATGATATTTTTGAGAAGTAAAATACTCCAAAGCTTTGCCCAGCTGCTCGGTAGCCTCATCATTGCGCTGGGCAAAAACCAAAGAAGGGACAAACATCAAGTTCATCCCCAAAAAGCACAAGGCCCATTTTCGATATGTACTCATCTTCATAAGCTACATTTCTCCTGATAAGTCATAAAAGAAAAACTACTCTTCTTTTTTCTCATCCCGATACAGGAAGCATCCAGCATCAGCCTTGTCTTCTTCGCGCTTGAGGCCATTGCGGTCATAAGGCAAAGCGGTTTTCGGGTCGGCTGCACCAATGGCAGCAGACTTGGCAGACAAGTGGAAATCATAAATCAGATTTTCTGTATCGAAAACAGAGAAATGCTTCTCGCCATACATGGTGGTATCCTTCACATCTTCATAGACGACATGAGTAAAACGGAGACTGTCCTCCGTCATCATTTTCTCGGTACGCAACACACAATGGTCGAAACAGAACTTGAGCGGTTCTTCCTCTACTGGCGTCCACAGTACCTCATCATTACCATATCCCGTAACGAGAGAATTTCTGACGTCCAAAGTATCTATAGGAGCCTTGAATCCGATAGCAGAACGTCTATTGCCATCAAACGGATAGAATTGTGCAATCGTACTATTGTTGACATCCACATGACCACCCTCTACATAGAGACAATGATTGAGCGTGTTTGAAATCTGCGTATTATAAACCTGTACCTTGGCATATGAAATCGCTAAGCCATAGCCTTGGCAGTTATGGATAGTAGAGTTCTCTACCAGCAATTTCTGGATAGCAAGGTCGCAGGAATCCACTACGATACCATGATAAGCACTATGGAGATCAGTATATTTCAGTTCATTATCAGCAGAAGCCTCTCTCAAGCGGATGCCCTGCCATTGCCCGGGAGTACGGTCGTATGGCAGATAGTCGAACATCCGGTCGATACGGTCACCCCTCATCGTAACCGGTTTTTCTGCAGTACCTGCAGCCTTCAGTTTACCATATACATCAATACCAGCATTCTCATGGAAATAAAGCGTAGCACCCTCTCTGATAGTGAGTGTACCTAAGCTATCCACCTTGATTCCGCCATAGATGACGATTGGTTTCTGGTAGCCGCTTTCATCCGGTTCACCCAGAATTGTTTCCTCACCTTTCTTCACTTCCAGGCCGTTGTGCATCTCTGCATCCCATGAAAAAGCACGCAGATTAATCTTCTGCTGCACCCCGCTCTCTAAAGTAAAGACAAGGTCGTCCTCCACCAGCTGCGGTTCATTTTTCTCCTGCAGAGCTGAAGTCAGTTCCACGAATACACGGATGCTATCTCCCTTACGAATCTCGACATCATTTGTCTGAAAACCAGCTGCCTGTCCGAGAAACGTACCATCCACATTCACTCTGAAACCTTCCTGATTACCACCTTCCAGTCGGATATTGCTACATCTGATACCCTTTCCAGAACGGTTGTAAACCCACATCGTTCTGGTAGGTGTCGGTACATTCGAGAAGGTAGTATCCAACCTTACCGTATCAGTAGAAAAAGTCAGCAAGTCTGCCCGGGATGAAGAAAAATCCTCATCATCCATACAGGAAGACAAACTTACGAAGCTTGATAAACCTATAAAATATAATATAATCGAATTCTTACTCATACTTATAATAACGCAAGAACTTGCAAATTATTCTATATTTTATCAACCATCTTTCTGATAAAATGAAAAGTTCTCCCAGTTTCCTTATAACTCTTGATGGCAAAAAGCCACTTGAGACTATACACGACTGATGTAGAATTCTATTATCACCGTGGCAAACATACGAATGTACATGATGAGAATGTTTCTTGCAATCGTTCCACTTTGTGCCATAAAAAGACTATTCCTTATAAAAAGAAATAAGACTTAATACTCTTTACCACCTCTTCCACTTCTTCCCATGTCACAACAGGACTTATCGGCAAACTCAGTTCTTCCTGATGAAGCTGCTCTGAGATGGGAAGGGAAAGGGAATGTAATTCCGAATAGCATTCCTGACGATGAGGAGCTATCGGGTAATGGATTAATGTCTGGATACCTTGAGCGGAAAGGTAGTGCTGCAACTCATCCCTACGATTACTGAAAATCGGGAAGATGTGATAGACATTGCTCGCATCTGGCATCTGCTTGGGTAAACGAATATATCCTGCTGAATGCGCAGATAAGGTTTCCAAACCTTGGAGATGATCATAATAATATCGGGCTATCTGCTGGCGATGGGCATTATCCTCATCTATATACTTGAGCTTGACATCAAGTACTGCTGCCTGAATCTCATCCAAACGGCTATTACGGCCCTTATATTGAAAGACATATTTCTGATGCGAACCATAATTGGCTAAAGCTCGAATGACTTCTGCCAATTCCTGATTATCTGTGGTAACAGCACCGCCATCTCCCAATGCTCCCAAATTCTTTCCTGGATAAAAACTATGTCCGGCTGCATCTCCCAAACTACCAGTGCGCTTGCCTTTCTGCGCAGATTCCTGAACAGCTGGTTCACCGAGATAACGGCAACCATGTGCCTGGGCATTATCCTCTACTAATTTCAAGTGATACTTATTGCAAATATCAGCAATCCGTTGAGTATAAGCGCATCGTCCGTAAAGATGGACAATCATCACAGAACGGGTGCGCTCCGTGATTGCTTCCTCTATACGAGCATCGTCTATCTCAAGAGTCTCTGGATCCGGTTCTACCAAAACAGGTTTCAGCCCATTCTCTGAAATAGCCAAGATGGAAGCGATATAGGTATTGGCAGGAACAATCACCTCATCCCCCTCCTTCATCACGCCCATCTCCATGTAAGCACGATAGATGAGGGTCAGGGCATCCAAGCCGTTTCCTACACCTATACAATGGCGGGTACCGATCAAGTGAGCGTAATGTTCTTCAAACTGCTTGACTGAACTACCTTGCAGATACCAACCGGAATCTATCACACGGCTAACTGCCTCGTGAATCTCATCCGCATGCTGCAAAGTAATCTTCTGTAAGTCTAAAAACTTAATCATATCAGGAATGGTTTTGACACTTCTAGGGTTAATCGAAACTTGTTACTACTTTTACATGTCTCGATCAAACTTATCATTTCTTTTACTGATAGCAGATAACATAGGGGTTGCCGAAGTATGCGTTGCCCTGTGAAATCCTGCATATGATATGAAGTTGGGGCATTCTGCCTTTTTTCATATTTTTGCAGGACAAAGGTAACGTTTTTTAAGCAAACCACCAAAAAAAGTATCGCTTTTAAGCCATTTTTTGTGCAAATTGTGCAAAAGCTACAAGAAAAGAGCAAAAAAAGACGCACCTATCACCGTCATCACACCACAAACCACAATTGAAAGACTACTCATCGCTCCCTCAATGGTACCCATCTCCATCGCTTTAGCCGTACCCAAAGCATGGGCTGAACAACCGATGGCGATACCTTTTGCTATCGGTTCCTTGATGCGAAGGAGGGAAAGGAACTTCTCTGCAAAGATGTTTCCAAGAACTCCCGTTACGATGATAACGACTACTGAAACTGATACGTGACCGCCCAATTCTTCTGATACGCCAATACCGATGGCTGTCGTAATGGACTTTGGCAAGAACGTAACATACGAAGCATGATCGAAATGAAATAGTAATGCAAGAATAAGTACGGAACACAAACTTGCCAACACACCCGACAAGATACCAATCATGACGGCACGATAATTCTTCTTCAACAATTCTACCTGCTGATACAATGGTACCGCCAGACAAATTGTGGCAGGCGTCAGCAAATAACTGATGATATTGGCACCAGCACTATACCTGTCTCTTATACACATCTGACGCTGCCGACGATACTCCTTGTG
>CAMBBY010000060.1 GCA_945863825.1 uncultured Prevotella sp.
GCAATTCTTGTAACTTCATATATCGTTTCTTTTTTATATGTTACTATTATATATATTAAATAGGTATATCATATACCTTATTATATTGACTTTATCGTTTTGCTGCAAAATGTAGCAGTAAGATGTAATCTGTGCTCATCACTCAAGCGTGATGACACAGAAGGCACCTTGCTTAACCGGTTTGCCAGCCATGAGGGATTGTTTGGTAACTTTTCCTCTTCCGTACAATCTGGTTTTTATGCCTCTGCTTTCCATCATGAATACTGCATCTCGGGCTCCCATACCGATGATGTCTGGTACCGTTCCCTTACCGTATTGCTTCTGCTTTTCAAGTTTCACATAACGGTTGCCAACTTTTTCGGCTTTTCCCCAAATTGGGTTTCCTGTCAGGTAACTTCCGCTCCAGTTGGTATTGGTCTTTATACCGAGATGGGTCAGGACGTAGTCGGCAGCCAGTATGTTTCCGTTCTTAACATCTGGTATGATGACTGATGCAGAGTCTTGTGCATCTTTTACGTCCAGTTTCAGACTTTGAGCCATGATACCTTCTGAGATTTCATGGAAAACCTTACCACTCATTCCGCCACCAGATGCAGGGAGTCCTGATTTCTGTATGCAGACGATACAACTGTAGCGTGGGTTGTCTGCAGGGAAATAACCAGCAAAACTCAGGAGGTAGTTGACGCCACCTGATTTATAACCGCCAGCACCTTTGGACATTTGGGCAGTTCCGGTCTTTCCTGCAACGAGGAAGTTAGGTGAACCTGCTTTCTTTCCCAATCCGATACTGACCACCTGCTCAAGGATGGTCTGTATCTTCTTGATGCTTTGCTCCTTGGCTATACGCTCATGGAGTACTTCTGGTGGAAATTCCATGATTGTTTCTCCATTCTTGACAACCTTCGTTACAAAGCGAGGTCTCATCATCTTGCCGTTATTGGCGATTGCGTTGTAGAACGTGAGCGTAGAGATAGGCGGAACTTGCGTCTCGTAGCCGATACTCATCCATGGCAAAGCCGTCTTACTCCAGTTGTCGTACTGTCCATGACTGTTTTTGTGAGGCATTCGGATTCTTGCCGGTGTTGCACCTACAAGTGGAATTTTTAAATCATCCGCCAGACCTATACGATGTATGCCTTTTACAAACTTTTCAGGGTTGTTGCGATAATGATCATCGATGATTCTGCTCACTCCGATGTTTGAACTGTACCATAATGTCTGGGCAAAAGTAAGTCTTCCATATCCTCCCTTTCGCCAGTTATGATCTTTCATGTCTCGTCCGTACATCGGCCATACACCTCCGCCGGTCTCAACAGAATAAGTTGTGTCAACCACACCGTCATCAAGAGCCACTAGTAACGAGGCGGTTTTGAATACCGAACCCGGTTCCAGCAAGTCGCTGACAGCATGGTTGTGGATTTCCCTGTATTCGCCATCAAAGCATTTTTCCATGTTTACAATGGCTTTGATATCGCCAGTCTTCACATCCATCACGATGGCAACGCCTACGTTTCCGTTGATTTCCTTCAACTCGTTAATGACCGAACGTTCTGCAAGATCTTGCATGCCGACATCAATTGTGGTTACGATATCTGCACCATCAATAGGTGGAGTGTCGGTAATGTCAAGGAACTTATTGCGAACTTTTCTTCTGTGCACAATACCATTGGTACCGCGAAGAATGGAGTCGTAAGACAATTCTAGTCCGAATCTCGCTGTATCTTTAGCACCGAACATCGCACCGATAGTTCTGCCAGCCAGCGAACCGTACGAACGTTTACGGGCATTGTATTCCTCCCAATGGAATCCACTCTTGTTGGTTCCAAGTCTGAAGAGAGGCAAATCTTTCACTTCCGTGAAGGTATTGTAGTTGATACGCTCGTTGTAGATCACCCAATGTCTCTTCTTCTTGGCTTTTCCTTCTTCCAGGTGAGCCTTAAACTCTGCTGCACTCTTGTCTGGGAATATCTTATGAAGTCCATCGCAGATAGAATCTTCCTTGATGTTCCATAAGGAATCTCCTTTTGCCTCGCTGAGAGCAACAAAGTCCATGAATACCTTGAACTCAGGCAATGAACTGGCAAGGAGTTGTCCTGTACAGCTCAGGATATTTCCTCGGTTAGGCTTAACGGTCACCGAGTCTTTCTTCTGTCTGCTGGCTACCTTCATCCAGTAGTCGCGCTTAGCAGTCATGATATATAGTGACTTGCCGACTACTAATACGGCAAAGAAAATCAGGCCAAATGAAATGGCACGATATCTGGGCATCACTTTTTTTGCATCAAACTTGCTCATTGTTCGGGTACATTTATTATATATGGAGGTTGTGTGGCAATGTGTAGAACGCTGTCTTTATTGTTTTTGAGCATTTCTAATACGTTGCTTTCACGACTCTTCTCTGTTATCTGGCTACTGCTGGAAAGTGCTTTGTATTTAGCATCCTGCAGTTCTTTTTGCAATTGGTCTATTTCTATCAAGTCTTTTTGAATACTATATCTGTTGGATATGTAAATGATGACGAAAAAAACGACCAGGATGACCAACCATATCTGCCGGCGTATGATGCGTGCAGTCAGGATGTCACCACCAAGGATTTTGCGTAGCGAGAAATTGGAAGATAGGGGAGCTTCACCCTCTATCGCCTGTTCTGCGATAACTTGTTTCAGTTCAAGTTTATCGTTGTTTTCCCTCGGCTCACCTTTAGTCTTGTCTTCCTTCAGTTCTTGCTTGGACTTATCTTCTTCGGCCTCCAGTTTGGACTTGTCTTCTTTATTATCTTCCATCATTTCTTTTCTGCGATTCTAAGTTTGGCACTTCTGCTTCTTGGGTTTCTTTCCTGCTCTTCAGCGTTAGGGACGATTACCTTATTGTTGATAAGTTTAAACGGAGTTTCTATTCTGCCGAAGAAGTCTTGCGTGATTTTTCCCTCAGAATTGCCTGATTTCATGACGTTCTTGACGATTCTGTCTTCCAGAGAGTGGTAAGTGATGACGGAAAGTCTTCCACCAGGTTTCAATATTTCTGTGGCAGACTTCAGCATTTCCTTGAGTGCATCCATTTCGTGGTTTACTTCGATGCGGAGCGCCTGGAAGAGTTTTGCCATATCTTTCTTCTCCCGTTCTCTCTTGAAAAGAGGCTCTACTGCCTTGATGAAATCGGTAGTAGTCTCTATTCTTTTTTCTGTTCTGGCTTTGACGAGAGCAGAGGCGATACGTCGGGAATTCTTTAGTTCTCCATAGAGATAGAAAATGTCTGCCAGCTTGCTTTCTTCATAGTCATTCACAATGTCTGCGGCAGTTTTTCCAGCTCTCTTGTTCATTCTCATGTCGAGTGGGGAATCATATCTGAAAGAAAAGCCGCGTGTCTCGTCATCAAAATGATGACTGGAAACACCCAGGTCTGCGAGCAGACCATCGATCCCGTCCACACCATAGTATCTCATCCAGTTTTTCAAATATCTGAAGTTGGAACATACAAAGGTAAAGTCTTTATTGGCCACAACGTTTCTTTCAGCATCGGCATCTTGGTCGAAACTGTAGAGATGGCCGTTGCCGTTGATTCTGGCAAGGATTTCCTTAGAGTGTCCACCACCTCCAAAGGTAACATCCACGTAGATGCCACCAGGTTGTATATTTAGGCCATCTATACTCTCGTTGAGAAGTACCGGCACATGATATGTTTCTGCTGTCTTTACCATCTCTTTTGTAGCTTAATCTTCGTTATTAAATGACATTACTTCCTGTAATGCCTTACTGAACTCTTCCTGTTCCATGAAGGTTTCTCCTTCTTCCTCGTTTTTCCAGATTTCTATGGTATCTCCCATGCCGACGAAGCGGATGCTCTGTTCTATGTCAGCCTGTTTGAGCAGTCTTTTCGGAATCAAAAAACGTCCGTTGCCATCGAGCGTCAGCAAGATGGCGTCTGCTATGAAGGTTCTGTATATCTGCTGTTCCTTGGCATTCCATCGGTTGAGTTTCTTTCTCAACTGGTCCAGTAGTTCATTCCATACGGATTCGGGATAAACGACCAGGCAGGGCTGAAAGACGTCTTTTCTGAGGACAAGGTTTTCCTCGCCAGAAACTTGAAGAATCTTGCGGAAAGAAGCTGGCAGGAAGGCACGTCCCTTCGCGTCAGTTTTAGCCTCTATGTTGCCTAAAAAACGCATACGTACATCTTATATAAAAGAATTTGGGTTCAAAGGTACACATTTTTCCCCATATTTCCCCACTTTTCCCCACAATTTTTTAAAAACTTAATAAAAAAGTTGATTGTGTCGGGAAACGAGCTTGTTTCGTAAGTGTACTTTGACGCGGGGAAAACGTATTAAAGTGGGCAAAAATAAAGAGAAAACTGCCTTTTTCCAACTAAATTTATGTGTTTTTTGATTTTTTTTTCGCAAAAATGGCACGTATTTAAAAAAGTTGAGTTATTTTTGCAGATAGTTTAGCTGAATAATGAAATGAGTGAAGCAATAGAAAAGACAATCGACATAGATAGGATACTGAAAGGCAAGATGGGTGCAAAGGCTAAATTTGTGCCTGGATTTGTCGTGTCTTGGCTCAAGAAACTCGTTCACGAAGACGAGGTTAATAAGTTCTTATGGGAAAGCCGCCATCTGTCGGGTACGGAGTGGCTGACTGAGTGTGTGAAATATCTGAAGATGGATATCGAAATTGTAGGAGTTGAAAATTTGCCTGACAAGAATGATGGCAAGCTCTATACTTTTGTTTCTAATCACCCTTTGGGTGGTCAGGATGGAGTGGCTTTGGGTTCCATCATCGGACAGCATTATGATGGTAATTTCCGTTATCTGGTGAATGATCTCCTGCTCAATCTTCCTGGTTTGAAACCTGTGAGCATCGGTATCAACAAAACCGGACGTAACAGTCGTGACTTCCCTCGTATGGTAGAGGCTGGTTTCCAGAGCAAAAATCACATGTTGATGTTCCCTGCAGGACTTAATAGTCGCAAGCGTGATGATGGTACGATTCATGACATCCCTTGGAAAAAGACTTTTATTTCTAAGAGTGTTGAATATCAGAGAGATGTCGTGCCGATTCATTTCGGCGGTCAGAACTCAGAACGTTTCTATCGTATTGCCAGATTTAGTGACAAGCATCTGCCGTTCAATCTCGCCATGATGTTTCTGGTAGATGAGATGTACAAGAATGTGGGCAAGCATTTCAGAATAGCAATAGGAAAGCCGATTCCGTGGCAAACTTTTGATAAAAGTAAAACGGCTACAGAGTGGGCGCAGTATGTAGAAGATAAAGTTTACGAATTATAGGATTTCTATAAAAAGAAAATGGAAGAAGAGATTATACAACCAATAGACAAAGCCTTGCTGAAGAGTGAGTTAACTCCCGACAAGCAACTTCGTATGACTAATAAAAGTCATAACGAAATCTATATTGTAACGGCTAATGATTCACCTAATGTACTGAAGGAAATCGGCCGCTTGCGTGAGATTGCTTTCCGTACCGCTGGTGGTGGTTCTGGAAAGTCGATGGACTTGGATGAGTTTGATTTCGGAGAGAATTGCTATAAGCAACTCATTGTCTGGAATCCTGAGGCTGATGAAATTATCGGTGGTTATCGCTATTTGTTGGGAAAGGACTGGAAATTAGATGAGAACGGACAGCCTATGTTGGCAACAAGTCACATGTTCCACTTTTCTGATAAATTTTTAAAGGAGTATATGCCTTATACGGCAGAATTGGGGCGCTCGTTCGTTTCTCTTGAATATCAGAATGTTCGCAAGAATTCGAAAAGTATCTTCGCTTTAGATAATCTATGGGATGGTTTGGGAGCCTTGACGGTTCTTTATCCAGAACTCAAGTATTTCTTTGGCAAGATGACGATGTATCCTTCCTACATCCGTCGAGGTCGCGACATGATTCTCTACTTCCTCAAGAAGCATTTCGATGATAAAGAAAATCTAGTTATTCCGATGAAACCTCTTCGACTGGAAACTCCAGAGTCTGAGTTGGCTGCTATCTTTACTGAGTCTGATTTCAAGGCAGACTATCGTATTTTGAATAGCGAGGTGCGTAAACTTGGTTTCAACATTCCTCCGTTGGTTAATGCCTACATGAATTTGAGTCCTACGATGAAGCTCTTCGGCACAGCCATCAACTATGGTTTTGGTGATGTGGAGGAGACCGGCATCTTGATTGCCGTTGATGAAATATTGGAAGAAAAGCGTGTGCGCCACATCAATACGTTTATCCAAGAACATCCTGAAGCTCTTAAGATTACAAGTGGAGCTAACAATGTTATTTATAAAGAAAAATAATGTTAGAAAGCTACATGCCAAAAAAGTTTTTTGGCATGTAGCTTTTTTAGGCTAATATCACTATGAAAAAAGTTTTGTGTCTGTTATTGCTATGTATATTTATGGTAATTAACTTTTCGTGTCATCAGCCAAATATATTTGCTACTTTGGAAGAAGCAGATAGTCTTGTTTATATAAATCCACAAAAAGCACTTGGAAAATTAGATTCGATAGAAAAGGTTATGGATACTACAGAGGTGCAAAACTATGTGTATCTACGTTGTTTGCGTTTTATGGCAGAAGACAAACTTTACATAACTCATAAGAATGTAAGTGATATTCAAAAATTAAAAGATATATGCGCCCATACGGTAAATAAACGGGTGAAGTCTATGGCTTATTATGTAATGGGGAGACTTGCCTATGAATTGCATGATTTTTCTAAGGCTCTATCGTTCTATCATAAAGTTTTGGAGTTGTTGGAAGAACAGGAAAATATGCAATTGCGTGGTTTAGTTTATTCGCAATTAGGATATACTTTTGTAGAATTGGGTAATCCTAAGTTGTCGTTGGATTTTTTTAGAAAAGCTTGGCGGAATGATAGTATAAGAAGAGATACACTTGGA
>CAMBBY010000061.1 GCA_945863825.1 uncultured Prevotella sp.
CACAAGGAGTATCGTCGGCAGCGTCAGATGTGTATAAGAGACAGGTGTAAAACCAACCCGTCCTGAACCAGGATATGGTTATATCCAGTTGGGCGATGCAGAAGGGGATAATCTCTATAATGTTCAGTCATTTACAGAGAAACCTGAGCGTGATTTTGCCAAAATATTTGTTGATAGTGGTGAATTTTATTGGAATACAGGTATTTTCATTTCCAATGTCAAGCATTTACGCGAGAGTTTTTCTCAAATTCTGCCTGCTGTACTGAGAGGTTTTGATGAGTCTTATCTCACTTTTGACGTGGAGACAGAGAATGCCTATATGAAGCAGAATTTCCCTTCATATCCAAATATCTCCGTAGATTATGCCATCTTAGAGAAGTCAGACAATGTATCTGTATTGAAGTGTGATTTCGGTTGGGCTGACCTCGGTACCTGGCACAGTATCTATGAGGCGATGCAGAAGAGCGAGGATGATAATGTGATTATAGATAGTGATGTCATGATGGAAAATTGCCATCGTAATGTCATCAAACTGCCAAAGGGCAAACTCGCAGTTCTCAATGGTCTGGATGGTTTCATTGTAGCCGAGAAGGATAATGTACTCTTGATCTGTAAGAAAGAGGATTCCTCAGCATTGGTTCGCAAATATGTGAATGAAGTGCAAATGAAGAAGGGCGAAGAATACATTTGATATAATTAGAAATGACAAATGAGAAATTAGAAATGAACGGCTATCTTGCTGCATTTCTCATTTCTTATTTGTCATTTGTCATTTAATTAAATTTCTCATTTCTTAGTCTTTGTCATTTTTTTGAAATTCTGTGTAGATCTTATTAGAGATCTCCTTGAATTCCTCTTCAGTCAGTTTGAGATGTTCCTTGCGGAAGTTGACATCAGCCTCACTGTTCATAGGGATGAGGTGGATGTGTGCATGAGGAACTTCCAGACCCAAAACGACCTGTGCCACTTTTTTGCAAGGGAAAGCAGCCTTGATGGCCTTTGCCACTTTCTTGGCGAATACTTCAAACTCAGCGAGGTCTTCGTCTTCCATATCAAAGATATAATCCACTTCCTTGCGAGGAATGACCAATGTATGTCCCTTGCCGATAGGGCTGATGTCTAAAAAAGCGTAGAACTTATCGCTTTCTGCGCACTTGTAGCTGGGAATCTCTCCCGCTGCAATCTTAGAAAAAATACTTGCCATAATCTCTTTCAATTAAACATTTATAATAGAAACTTTATTTCTTTCTCTTCGCATCATTCTCATTTGATATTACATTTAGTGGGCTTACATGTCATAATAAAAGGAACTGCCATAAGGGCTTGGGAGCCGATATGATAGTTCCTTTATTTTTATTCAAATGAGATCTTGTCGATACGGAGCTTGATGGTGCCGCGAGGAATCTTGATTTCTACAATCTCGCCCACCTTCTTATTGAGCAATCCCTGTGCGATAGGAGTCTTGATGGAAATTTTGCCTTCCTTCAAGTTAGCCTCGCTTTCGCTCACGATAGTATATGTCATCTTTGCCTTGTTGACCATGTTGGTCATTTCCACCTTAGACATAATCTGCACGCAATCGGTGCTCAACTGCTTGGTGTCGATGATCTTAGCCTCGGCAATGGTGAGTTTGATACGATTGATTTTATCTTCAAGATGAGCCTGTGCCTCCTTAGCGGCATCATACTCTGAGTTCTCACTTAGGTCACCCTTGTCTCGGGCTTCAGCAATTGCGGCTGATGCCTTTGGGCGCTCTACTGTAGTGAGCTGTTTTAGTTCTGCTACGAGTTTGTCGTAACCTTCTTGTGACATGTAAGCCATAATTCTTCTTATTAATTTATAGTTATTAATGTGATTTCTTAGAGGGGTAAAAAATAAAGAATCCCGGTGCCAGTTAAGCACCGGAATCCTGTATCTTTTATCTCTATTGAATTATCTTTGTTTTTCTATTCTTTTGCAAAGATAGGACTTTATTTCCATATCTCCAAACTTTTTCAATGAAATTTCTCAAAAAAGCCTCCTTTTCCTTTTATGTATTCCATTAAATCATTAAAAATCTGATTATTACGGAGAATTTCAGGATTACCGGTCATAATCATTTGCCTTCTTGCACGAGTGATGGCTACGTTCAGTTTACGGTCGATGATATGACCGTCTTCTATAAAACTGTTTCCTGCCAGGAAGTCCAGTTGCCAGATGTTCTGGATGGTAAAACTGTAGATGATGACATCACGCTGGCTGCCCTGGTATCTTTCTACGGTGTCGATGCTGATTTTCTCCAGTTCCGGAATACCAAGTTTCTCGATTCCCTTGCGCACCATGGCTATCTGGTTGCGGTAAGGTACGATGACTCCCACTGTTTTCTGACTGTCGAACTGCTCTCCGTAATATCGGTGTATGCGACGAAGTATATCTACTACGATTTCTGCTTCGTTGGCATTAATCTTGTCGGAAATATTCGGCTCCTTGCAGAATTCTGATGGTATGAATATCATACGATGATTCTTCAGATGTTCGTCAAGCTCGTCCTCTGATGGGAGAGAATAGGCGAGTTGGGTTTCCAACTGGTGCTTGCATGGCACTGGTTCCAGTTGTTCCCGGCGATAGAACATCTTGTTTGGGAATTCAGCAATTTCCGGATGCATACGTCCTTGACGGCGCAAAATGCCGATGAAATCGGTACGATGCTCATGGTCTTCCCAGCGGATGAGGCGCTCGAAAAGGGAGTTGCGGCAGTTGGTAAGACAGATGTCCTGTAGAATACTCATATCCATCAGGCTGTTTTGCTGACTGTCGTTGATGGTAGGAATGGCAGAGTCCTGTTCACTCTGCTGTACCACCGCTGGCAGTTGTTTATAGTCTCCGATGAGTATAAACTTGTCTATAGCTGAAAGCAATCCGATGAGATTGGGTTCCAGAATCTGACTCGATTCATCGATGATGGCAAGCTTGAAATGCTTCAGATTGAAGATGAAAGGCTTGGAGGTCATCATCGAGGTTGTTCCCACGATGACGCGCGTACCTATTATATATTGTTTGATGGCTTCCAATTTCGGACATTGGGCAATGGCTTTTTCTATCAAATATGGACGGAATCGTTCATCGCAGGAATATTCGCTACCGAGTCGCAGAAATGGGATTCCGGAATCTACCAGCATTTCGCAGATTTCATCCACGGCACGATTGGTATAGCTCATCAGTAGGATGGAAGAGGCTGGCTTTTGAGCCGTCTTTCCTCCAGCGGCGATGCTTTCTGCTGTCGGCATTCCTGTTCCATCGTTCAATGCTTCTTCTACCATAAACTTCAAGGCACGACTTGTCTTTCCTGTTCCCGGAGGTCCCACGAGCAGAAAGTAATCCTGTGCCTGTTTGGCTCTCAGGATGATATCGTCAAGTACATCGTCATAATGTCTGGTCAGCGTGAGCGAGGTGTTGCGGCGGGGAGGGCGCTGGCCTAATAGCAAGTCGCGCTTCTCTTGAGGTGCACAGATAAACTGGTGCAGATTGCGGATGCTTCCACCGGTGCTGGCATCGGTAGTACCATGCTCGATAGCGTATGGCTTGTCCATTTCGAAGATGTCAGCATTCTGTTGACCATCGTTGAGATGTACCACGATTTCATGGGAATGAATCTCCTGCAATACACCTTTATATAATATAGCTTTCCTGACGTCCGGTTCTTCTTTCAGTTTGTAGGTATAGAGATATACCATGTCGCCGATACGGAAATTGGGCAGGAAGTCCTTGCCTTGGTCGGGTACGCTCAGGGTAATGGTATCGTAACCGCTACCTTCGTCACTCTGATCCTTTCTGATGATATGAAGGTCGGTATAGATGTTGCCCGCATCCTTTTTCTCGGCAAGGGGCATCGTCCAGAGATCGCTGCTCGAAGTATTGGTTCCTTCCTGGGCACCTACTTTGGAAATCATCTGCTCGCGGAGCACAAAAGTCATCATCCTGCAGAAGTAGGCTTCTTCTAAAGGACTGAGTGCATGAAGCGGGTCGGTGATGTCTGCCAGTTGTGGCTTCAGGTACTTATTGTAGAAGAAGTCCTGGGTGCCTGCTACATTGAGAACATCAGGGGTAAACTCATTCAGCGCATGCTCGAATCCCTTCTTGGCTATTTCAAAAGAAGCGGCAACGAGTTGGTTGCGATATTCGATGGCTTCCCTGAAAAGTTTCTGGTAATAGGCTACCACCATCAGACCGTTCTGCGGCTGGTACTTGGAGTAGAGCAGACGGATGTTGACGAGATTGTTGCCCAACTTGAAGTTGTGCTGCAATACGCCATAGTAGAGCAACAACTGTACATAGTGGGGCACCAGTTGGAAACTGTGGTAATTAGGGTCTGCCTGATGGCTTTCGATATTGAGGTTTCGTCCTGATTTCTGTTCTACGAGAAGTTTGCAGTCGGTGGTCATCAGATCGACGCGTCCCTGTATGCCAAGGGCTTCGCACACGAATGACGGCTCCAGGATGGCTTTCTTCCGGTCGTAGATGCCCTCGCCCCGAAAGGCATTCATCTGTGCCTGGGAGGCGGTGCGGGGGAAGAGAATATCCACTACCTGCTGCAGATTGTAAGCCTGCAGGTTGGCATCGGTATAGAATTTCTTGGCGTCAAACCAGGGACAGGTGCAAAATTCCAGAGCCTTTTCTCTGAAATTGCTCTTGATGGTTTCGTTCACCTGATACTTGCCATGCGAATTGATGATATCGTCGAGCGCAGCACCGGCAAAGTTACCAAGTAGGGTAGCCTGGGTGTTGGCACGGGGTTTCATCAGATTCAAGAGATACAGCAGGGGATGATGACCGAACTCGGTAAAGCAGGCTGCGATACTACTGATGTCGATGAGATAATCCGGTTCAACAATGATGAGCCGGGGCGTGATGACTGGTTGGCGTATCTGACAGTCGAGCAGGTTGAGCTGCATGCCTTCCTCCAATATTTTGCAGAGATAGGTATGGTCGATGCTGTTTGCCTCATCTTTGAGACAAACGAGATGTTCTTCCTCATCAGTATCATGGTCGATATCCACATGGATGAAGTCCGAGTCCCAGTTTTTCACGATGCAGCGGATGCGTCGGTTGCTGATGTCGAGTCCCTTCTGGTAGGGGCGGTTGGTATGTGGGATGAGAACGGTCAGTTCATGTGGAATATCAGTCTGGCATACGGCAGAGATGAAGATGGCGAGCGCACGGGCATCGTACTTCAGATCTTCCTCCGATAGAGGTTCCTGCTTGTTGCTGTGTCGGCGCATGGTCTGGATGGCAATCTTGTCGGCTATTTTGATGCCATGTACCTTGCAGAGATAATCCACCTGGGCGAAAAGGTTACCGAAAGCTTGTTTCGTATTCTTCACTCCTTCGTGGCAGCAGAGGATGAGCGTATCGTGCATCATCTTGTTGCGTGTAGCAGGTTCCAGGTCAGGAAGCATCAAGAGTTCCCTTACCCGCAGGAAAAGTTCTGTGGCAGATATGTTGTTTTGATTCATAGGCAACAAAGTTACAAAAATTATAAATACTCTTATAATAAAGGTATTTATAATTATTGATAATTAACTGTTAACTTTGGGGATCTGCTAATTATGGACACCCCTTTTGAAAGAAAAAAGCAAAAACCGTGGTAATTTTAACGAAATTGCCACGGTTAACTTTCATTATTCTTCTATTTTGTTATTGAAATAATTGGTCAAGAGTTATCAGGTGATTGATGATACTTGCATGCATATTGGAACTAAGTCCCATTGTTGTCACCAAAACTGTTTGTATTGAGCGAGTCTTGTTATGCATCTTACTATTTGCGAAAGCGTCTATCTTGTGACGTATATTCTCCTCGGCATCTTGTGTGATAGTAAAATTACCTGTTGAAAATTTCATTTCGCAGAGATAATCTGTTTGAGCACTTTTACTCTCCATGACTAAATCTATTTGAGCACCTTTCCCGTCTTCAGCTTTTCCACACCAACTGTAGTTTCTTTCCACCGAATGGATGCGTAGAGTGTCTTGTATGTTTTGCAGATGCTCTATGCTCAGAAGTTCAAACGTATCTCCAGCCCATGTGTAGAATGTGGCTGTCCCATGGATAGCGTTCCATCCTCCTTGTTTGACTTGTTTGCCATGAACAAATCTCAGATAGAATAGAGAAAAGAAATCTTTTAGCTGATATACAGTTTCGACTCTTTCCTTTCCATAACGGGGATACTCTCTCGTAATTCCTGATTCTCTCAGGTTGTCAAGTAGCTTTGTCAGGGACCCCCCGGTTTTGATACCTGTAGCCTTGGAAAGCTCTGATTGAGTCATTCCATAGAACTTGCTGCCAATAGCTTTGACGATGTCTACGTATTTTTCTTTGCTAGAATAAAGTCCTGTATAAACATCTTTGAATTCCTGATGAATCAATTCATCAGCAAAGAATATGCTGTCAATGTTGTCTGTCATTGTTCTGTCGTTGCGGAGCTTATCCAGATAATAGGGGATTCCACCTATAGCCATATAACTCACGCACATTTCATAGCGTGAGAGATGAAAACCATTTTTCTTGTAGTACTTTTCGCATTCTGCTAAAGTGAAAGGGAATAGTTTGATGGTTTCCGTGAGTCTTCCATGCAGGCCTCCATAGTCATGTATCACATTATCAAGCATCCAACTTGTAGCCGATCCACAGACAATGAGTATAATATTTCGTTCACTGTCTGCCCATGAATTCCAAAAATATCCCAGTTCTGCTATCATTTCTGATGATTGAGGTCCTGAAAGCCATGGAAGTTCATCGATAAAAATGATTTTCCTTCTGTTTCTTTTTCCTTCCAGAACTTTTCTCAAAAGTAAGAATGCCTCTCTCCAACAAGTGGGTTTGGACCTGTCTCTTATACACATCTGACGCTGCCGACG